>CAZZBU010000003.1:0-32399 GCA_964652315.1 uncultured Bacteroidales bacterium | reverse complement strand
GGAAAGCAAACATCAAGTTTGATGTAGCTTCTAATCCTGAATTTTTGAAAGAAGGAAATGCAATTGATGATTTTTTGAAACCCGACAGAATTGTTGTAGGGATTGACTCCGACATGGGAGAAAAAATTATGCGCAGGCTTTATAAACCTTTTCTCCTGAATGGGCATCCGTTGATTTTTATGGACATTCCCTCGGCTGAAATGACCAAGTATGCTGCAAATGCCATGCTGGCCACAAAAATTAGCTTTATAAACGATATTGCCAACCTTTGCGAAATAGTCGGAGCCGATATCAATTCAGTCCGGAAGGGAATTGGGAGTGATTCCCGTATTGGAGATAAATTTATCTATGCTGGCATTGGTTATGGTGGGTCGTGTTTCCCAAAAGATGTAAAGGCATTAATTAAATCCGGTAAGGATCACAATCATCAGTTGAAAATTCTTCAGGCTGTTGAAGATGTTAATGACCGACAAAAACAATTGATTGTTACACGTATAAAACGGCACTTTGGCGATCAATTAAAAAATAAAACCATAGCCTTATGGGGTCTCGCATTTAAACCTCAAACAGATGATATGCGCGAAGCACCTGCGCTTGTTATCATTGAGCAATTACTGGCCGAAGGATGTAAAATCAAAGCTTATGATCCGGTGGCCATGAAGGAGGCAAAACGCATCCTAGGTGAAAATGCCATTGATTATGCCCGTGATATGTATGAAGCTGTTATCGATGCAGATGCACTTGTATTGGTAACAGAATGGCCCGAATTCAGAATACCAAATTATAAAGTACTCGAACGCTTGATGAAAAACAAACTGGTGTTCGATGGGAGAAACATCTACGACAGGCAGGAAATGAATGAGTTAGGTTTTAGCTACTACAGCATTGGTCGTAATCCTGTAAATAATATGTAACTTATTTCTTGTACACCGGTTAAAAAGATATATTTTTGATTTCTTCTTTGCTTTTTTGGGGCAATGTATTACTGAATCAGAATAAAGTTTTTTTGACTATACATTAATGATGAAAAGAATTTTGGTTACGGGGGGAGCCGGATTTATCGGCTCTCATCTGTGTGAAAGATTATTGAACGAAGGAAACGAAGTAATATGCCTGGATAATTATTTCACAGGCTCCAAGTGCAATATCGTCCATTTATTAAGTAATCCGTTTTTTGAACTAATCAGGCATGATGTCACCATGCCTTTTTTTATTGAAGTCGATCAGATTTATAATCTTGCCTGTCCGGCATCACCAATTCATTATCAGTATAATCCTATTAAAACCATAAAAACTTCAGTAATGGGGGCCATTAACATGCTGGGGCTTGCTAAACGGATAAAAGCTAAGATCTTGCAGGCTTCTACCAGTGAAGTTTATGGCGATCCAAAGGTGCATCCTCAAAAAGAGGATTACTGGGGCCATGTGAATCCTATTGGTAAGCGCTCATGTTATGATGAGGGGAAACGTTGTGCAGAGACATTATTCAACGATTATCATACTCAAAACGGTGTAAAAATTAAAATTATACGGATTTTTAATACCTACGGACCCCGTATGAATCCACATGATGGAAGGGTTGTGTCTAATTTTATTGTGCAGGCTTTGCAAAATCAGGATATTACAATTTATGGCGATGGTTCCCAAACCAGAAGCTTTCAGTATGTTGACGATTTATTGGAAGGGATGATCAGAATGATGGATTCCACAGAAGAAGGTTTTATTGGGCCTGTGAATATTGGAAATCCAAATGAGTTTACCATTAAAGAACTTGCGGAAAAAGTCATAGAAATGACCGGATCTTCCTCAAAAATTGTGTATCAGCCGCTCCCCAGCGATGATCCCATACAACGCCAGCCGGATATTTCCCTTGCCAATGAAAAACTGAATGGATGGAAACCGGTGATACAACTGAATGAGGGATTAAATGAAACTATTAAATATTTTGAAGAATTATTAAAAGAAGGAAAATAGGTTATTTATAAAAAAAAATAAGTCTCTTATGAAAGGAATCATTTTAGCCGGAGGAAGCGGCACAAGATTATATCCTTTAACCAAGGCCATATCAAAACAAATTGTGCCCATTTATGACAAACCCATGATTTATTATCCGCTCTCCATACTAATGCTTGCGGGTATCAGGGATATATTGATTATTTCTACACCTGAAGATATTTCAACCTTTGAAAATCTCCTGGGTGACGGGTCTCAGGTGGGACTTGATTTATCTTACGCTGTACAACCAAGCCCGGACGGACTGGCACAGGCATTTCTTATTGGTGAAGCGTTTATTGGCAATGATGCGGTTTCTCTGGTGCTTGGTGATAATATTTTTTATGGACATGGCTTGGCTTCGGTACTTGTGGAAACAGCAGCAAATAAGGATTCAGCAACCGTATTCGGATATTATGTAAACGATCCCGAGCGCTATGGTGTGGTGGAATTCGACAGCCATGGAAATGTGTTAAGCCTTGAAGAAAAACCAAAAGCACCAAAGTCAAATTACGCAGTTACCGGTTTATATTTTTACCCCAACGATGTTGTAAAAAAAGCTAAATCCCTGAAACCTTCCGATCGGGGTGAGTTGGAAATCACTGATTTGAACAAGCTTTACCTTAACGAAGACCGTTTAAACGTCCGACTGCTTGGTAGGGGCACAGCATGGCTGGATACCGGTACGCACGATAGCCTTTTACAGGCCTCCAACTTTATCGCTACCATTGAAAGGCGTCAGGGATTAAAGGTATCGTGCATAGAAGAAATAGCCTTTAAAAAAGGATATATCAGCAAGGAACAATTGATAGAGTTGGCACAACCACTCAGAAAAAATCAATATGGCGATTATCTGGTGAGAATTGCTAACGAAATACATTTTGATTTTTAGTTATGAAGTTTATTCAAACAGGAATTCCCGATCTGTACATCGTTGAACCAACCATTTTTCAGGACTCCCGGGGTTATTTTTACGAGGCATTTAATACTCAAAAGTTTGCTGAATCCGGAATTAATATAGTCTTTAATCAGGATAATCAATCCAAATCTCAGAAGGGGGTTATCCGGGGGTTACATTATCAGTTGGATCCTCAAGCACAGACAAAATTAATCCGTGTGATCAAAGGTACTATCTATGACGTTGCTGTGGACATCAGAAAAGGCTCTCCAACTTTTGGCCAAACTTATGGCATTGAATTATCTTCCGATAATTATAAACAATTGCTGGTTCCACAGGGTTTTGCACATGGATTCAGTGTTTTAAGTGATGAAGCAATTGTTTTATACAAATGTGATAACCTTTATCACAAAGCATCTGAAAGAGGGATTTATTATGCCGATCCTGATTTAAACATTGATTGGCAGGTGGATCCAAAAGAAGCTATTGTGTCAGAAAAGGATACAATGCTACCTGCCTTTGATAAGGCTGACATGAATTTTCAGTATTAACAAAAAAAACAGGAGACTATACAATGAAAAAAATACTGGTTGCCGGTGCGTATGGACAACTCGGTACCGCTATACAGAGATTGAGTAACGACATAACCGGGTATTCCTTTCTTTTTCATGATATAGACACCCTGGACCTGACAGATTTCAGGAATTTAAATGATTTCATCAAAAATGAAAAGCCCGATTACATAATCAATTGTTCTGCATATAATGCGGTTGATAAAGCAGAAACAGATAAAGAGAATGCGGTTTTACTCAATGTACAGGTCCCTGAAAAACTGGCTCAGTTTGCTTCTGAAAATAATGCTACATTATTTCATGTTTCTACTGATTATGTTTTTGACGGCAAACATCATTTACCATATACCGAAGATGATCAGGTGTGCCCGGTTTCGGCCTATGGCGAATCAAAAGCCAGGGGCGAGGAGGCTGTACTGGGGAATGGGAACCATTTTGTTATTCGTACGTCATGGCTGTATTCCGCATCCGGTAATAATTTTCTGAAAACAGTATTGCGTCTGGCAGAAGAACGTGACGAACTTAGGATGATATTCGACCAGGTAGGAACCCCTACATACGCACCCGACCTGGCCGATGCCATATTACAGATAATTAAATCAATCGATGCCAAAATAGCTAATCCTTTATCAGGATGTTATCATTACTCCAATGAAGGGGTAGGTAGTTGGTATGATTTTGCAAAAGCTATTGTGGATGAGACAGGAACGGCATGTTGTGTCTTGCCCATTGAAACACATGAATATCCCCTGCCGGCAAAAAGACCATACTACAGCGTATTGAATAAAAGCAAAATTAAACGTAATTTTGGTATCCAAATTCCCCATTGGAGGGATAGCCTTAGATTGTGTATTAAAGAACTAAAGAAAGCTGAATAAGATGACTGACAAAGCATTGATGGATCAGGTAATGCAAAAAGCCAATAACTGGCTGAAATCAAAAATTGATAACGAAACAAGGGCTCAGCTTGAGCATTTAATCAATGAAGATCAGGATGAGTTGATTGAGTCTTTTTATCAAAATCTTGAGTTTGGAACCGGGGGGCTCCGCGGTATTATGGGGGTCGGGACCAACCGTGTTAACATTTATACTGTTGGCATGGCCACTCAGGGACTGAGCAATTACCTGAAAAAGCAATTTAAAGGGAAAATCAGTCAGATCAGGGTAGCTATTGCACATGATTCAAGAAATAACAGCCGGTTATTTGCTGAGAAAACTGCTGATATTTTTTCTGCAAACGGATTCAAGGTATATCTTTTTGATGCCCTACGTCCAACCCCCGAGTTGTCCTTTGCCATCCGTTACCTCCGCTGCCAGAGCGGAGTAATGGTTACGGCATCGCATAACCCGAAAGAATACAACGGCTATAAAGTGTATTGGGAAGATGGTGGACAAATCATTGCACCCCACGATAAGAATATTATTGAAGAAGTGCTGGCAATCAAGGCTATTGATGAAATTAATTTCGACAAAAAGCAGGAAAATATTGAAATACTTGGTAAAGTGATTGACGAAGTATATACAGACAAAGTCAAAACGCTTTCGCTCTCACCAGAGGTCATCAGACGTCAAAGTGATTTGAAGATCGTATATACCCCTATACATGGTACTGGTGTCAAACTAGTGCCGATGATTCTTAAAAAATTTGGGTTTAAGAACATTTATAATGTACCAGAACAGGATGTGGTGGATGGCAATTTTCCAACTGTTCACTCACCAAATCCTGAAGAAACAGCAGCTCTAAACCTGGCTATTGAAAAGGCTAAGGAAATTGATGCTGATTTGGTGATGGGTACAGATCCCGATGCGGATAGGGTAGGAATCGTGGTAAGAAATACAAAGCATGAATTTGAGATTTTAAATGGCAACCAAACTGCTGCCATTTTAATCTATTATTTGTTAAGAAAATGGAAAGAGAACGATAAGCTTACCGGAAGTGAGTACATTGTTAAAACCATTGTTACTACTGAACTGCTCACCGAACTTGCTGAACATTTTGGCGTGGAGCATTATCATGTACTTACCGGCTTCAAATACATTGCCGATATTATTCAGCGTTTTGAAGGTGAAAAAACCTTTATCGGAGGAGGTGAGGAAAGCTATGGTTATCTGGCCGGTGATTTTGTGCGCGATAAAGACGCAGTTATGTCCTGTGCGCTTATTGCTGAAGTTGCTGCCTGGGCCAAAGACCAGGAAAAAACTTTATTTGATATCCTGCTGGATATTTACACTCAATTTTCTTTTTACAAGGAGCGACTTATATCTGTGGTGCGAAAAGGCAAATCTGGTGCTGAAGAAATTCAGGAAATGATGGCAGAATTCAGAAAAAATCCACCAAAAACACTGGCAGAATCAAGGGTTTCTTTTATCCATGATTATGCTGCTTCTGAAACATATGATGTGTTAAATGACACCAAAAGGCCAATCGATTTACCAAAATCCAATGTGCTGCAATTTGAAACACAGGATGGAACAAAAATATCCATCCGCCCTTCTGGTACCGAACCAAAGATAAAATTTTATTTCAGTGTGAAGGATAAACTGAAGAATAAATCGAAATTCGAATCTGTAAACAAGCAGTTAGAGGATAAAATTGACGGTATCATTAAGGAATTGAACATTTAATCTTCAAAAAAGAACAACAAGGAAGTACATTTTTTATATTTCCTTCATACAATGGCTATTGATTGTTTTTAGCTATTTGTTCGGTGATGATTTTAACTTTTTTATTTCATTGTCTTTTTTCTTCAGCAGGGACATATACTCTTTCTCCTTTTGCTGGAATTGCTTATTCAGCTCTTCAGCCTGCTTGCTTTTCCGGTTCATTTCCTCCTGAGTGGCTTGCAATTCCTCCATGGTTTGACGCATTTCTTCTTCCTGACTGGCCATGCGTTCAGCTTGTTCACGTGTCTCACGGAGCAACTTATTTGTGTTTTCATTGATCAATACATTTGTTATGGCAGAGGCAATTATTTCACTGAGTTGTTCTAAAAATGCTGTCTCGTTTTCGGTCAGCGGTTTGAAAGATGCAATTTCAATAACTCCAAGCACCCTTTCTTCATAAATCAGCGGCATTAGAAAAAGATAATCAGGTGTAGCCTGCCCCAGCCCGGAGGTGATATGCAAATAACCCGGGGGGATTTTATTTATTATTTTTGCTTTTCCCTCTTTGGCACATTCACCCACAAGACCATCTCCAAACTTTATTTCTTTATGCAGGTGCCTTGAACGATCGTAGGCATGAACAGCAATCAGGGTTAATACCCGGTTTTTTTCTTTAGTATCCAGGGTATTTATGGTGAAAAGCCCGCATTGATTAACATCCAGATAGGAGGCCAGATTACTCATCAGTTGTTCGCCCATTGTGGCCAGTTCATTATTCCTTCTGATGATATCGCTGAATTTGGCAATGCCTTTTGCAATCCAGTTTTGTTTTTCATTTTCTTCATTTCGTGCTTTTTCCTGCTCTCTGTATCTCTTGAGCTGGTTTTTTGCCTCTGCAAGTGATTCGCTAAGGATGTTATGGTATTCTTGTTCTGGATTTTCTATATTCTTGTTGGTAGCTTCATTATCAGAGATATTTTTTAATTCATCTGCAATAGTATGAATGAAACCATTCAGTTGGATGGTGAGATTATGCATTATGCCTGTTTCAGATTTATTCCCTGATTGTTCTAACTCAAATGGTTTACCTGAAAGGATCGCCTGCAGCCCCTGACGGATATATAAAATACGTCTGAAAATTAAATAATAAGCAGTATAAATGCCCAGTGAAATTAAAATATAAAACACCACAGAAACCAGAATCAGGTGATTTAAAAATGATTTTATCGGTTTATGGTATTCCTGTTGTTCAATGTCCAAAATGGTGTATGTCCCGAGCTCATGATTATGCTTATAAAACATCCTGTATAACTTGCCATGGCTTGTTTCCGGAACTCTGTGCAGTAACATTCCTGTATCATCATTTTTGGATATTAATTGTTGAAAAAAGAGTTTGTCAGCATAATCCCTGTGCTGATCCGAAGGATGTATAATTATTCTTCCATCCTGCGAAAGGATGTAGGCCAGCGCGTCAATAGCAAACTCCTGCTGTTCAAGCCAGTCTTTTCCAATTAGCCTGGAAAGCTGCATCATAGTTGAACCCGCATAATTAAATAATTCCGTATAATCGTCATCTGTGAGTTCAACATTATGAGCATTTAAGAGCTCTTGCATTTCGCCAAGGACATAAGATGCGTTTGTTTGGTTGTTGTTGAATTGAAAGTACAGATTTTCAATGTTTTCTATAGTAGAAAATATGCTTGAACGAATAAATCTGTCGTATACTGATTGGAAATTTCGGTTAATAAAAAAACTGTTTAAAAACAATAAAACAGCTAAAACAGATAGCGATACAGCTATGAAAGAAAAATCGGGTTTAACCCTGTTTTTGGATTTTTCAGTTTTTCCTTGACGATTTGAGTTCATCTTTATCGATTATATATTCTTAGGCTAAATTTAAGAATATATACGGAAACACCATAATTTATCGTCTTCTCCGATTATGTTTTTTTTTCCGTTTCAGCATTTCTTTCCTTTTTCCTTTGTATTCCACTTTTTTGAATTTTTTTCTGTTTTTCGGCATGTCAGAGAGTTCTGGCATCATCAGATTTCTCCTCTCCACAGCATCTCTTGAAGAACTGCAGGAAGGTAAACCCAGAAGGGCAATAAAAAACACGAATAACAGTAATCTTAATTTCATAACAACGTTCCTTTTTGTGGTTAACAATTGTATTTCATGTAACATGCTGCTATTTATTGCAAGCTAATATTTAACTATACGGTTATTGAGTTCCTTAGTTACTTATAATGACGAGTAATTTCCGGGTCCTTTAATATGTATTTTGATAAAATGATTGAAATCCTTGATGTTTTGGTAACAAAAATGTTTTATTTTCGTTAGGAATTTAAGTCCTTTGTATAATTATTATAATAAAAGTTTATAATTACGTTATTTTTAATTAATTCTGAATAAGAATCCTGTTAAATATAAAAGTATGAATAAAAACAACCAGGGGCCTGTAAGCACGAAACGTTATAGGATTAAAACTGATAAAAAAAACAGCATTATTGTTGAAGAAGTGAATAAATTCGAACTTGAAACAGTCTGGAATTCACTCTCAGAGATCAGATTGATTTTTTAAGTAACCCCGTTTTTGCTTCCTTCGTACTTATTTTACTGCTGTTGTGCTTTTGACAATGACAGGGTGTATTGTGTTTAGAACAAAAAATGTAAATCATTGTATTGTATCTAGACATTAGTATTTTTGTGAATTGTCTTCAGGACTTTTTTTTGATAAATACAATAGATTATTATGAAAATTATGATGCGAAAAATAAGTGTATTATTAATTATATTATTACAATCGGTATTTTTCCATGCCAGTGCACAACTTTTTAACGAAAACACATATAAATTCAGCAAAATTCTTGACTGGCTGGATTCTTATTATGTTGATTCTGTTAATCAGGATGAGATAGTTGAAGAAGCCATCATTAACCTTCTGAAAGACCTTGATCCTCACTCAGCCTACATTTCCAGTGAAGAGGTCAAGCGCATGAATGAACCTCTTGAAGGAAATTTTGAAGGTATTGGTATTTCTTTTAATATTTTAAATGATACATTGTATGTTATCACGCCCATTTCAGGTGGTCCATCTGAAAAAGTGGGGATACAGGCAGGGGATCGAATTGTGGAAATTGACGGAAAAAATGTTGCCGGCATTGGGTTATCAAATACCGAGGTTTTCGAAAAACTCAGGGGGAAAAAGGGAACCAAAGTTGATGTTACAGTTATTAGAAAGAATGTGAACAGGCAACTGAATTTCACCATTACCAGGGATAAAATTCCCATCTTTAGTATTGACGCTGCTTATCCTGTCAACGAGCGAACAGGCTATATCAAAATCAATCGGTTTTCATCCACAACCATGGATGAATTCGATGATGCTGCCAGGGGGCTCAAAGATCATGGTGTTGAAAATTTGATTCTTGATCTTACGGGCAACGGCGGTGGCTTTCTTGATGTGGCAGTAGAACTTGCAGATGAATTTCTTCCGGAAGATAAGTTGGTGGTATACACCGAAGGGACACATAGCAAACGTAAAGATTACAGGGCAACTGCTGAGGGAAAATTCGAGAAAGGAAAGGTTGTCGTATTAATTGATGAGGGATCAGCTTCTGCCAGTGAAATTGTGGCTGGTGCACTGCAGGATTGGGACCGGGCGCTGATAATCGGCAGAAGGTCTTTTGGGAAGGGCTTGGTGCAAAGGCCTTTGATGTTGCCCGATGGGTCTATGGTCCGACTGACCATTGCCAGATATTATACACCAACCGGGCGCCTTATTCAAAAACCCTATAAAGAGGGTTTTGAAGCTTATTCAAACGAAATTCTTGATCGCTACAGCCATGGTGAATTTGTATATGCAGATAGCATTGAGATGCCGGATTCATTAAAGTATTTCACCCTAAATAAAAAACGCATTGTTTACGGTGGTGGTGGCATTATGCCCAACGTTTTTATTCCACTTGATACCACCGGTTATTCTGATTACTACAGGGATCTCATCCGCGAAGGAACCTTGTTCCGCTTTGTCTTGAACTACATTGATGAGAACCGCTCCACCCTTGAGAAAGAATATGCCGATTTTGAAGAATATAAACGGAAGTTCACCGCTGATGAGGATATACTTAACGATTTGATTGTCTTTAGTAAATCAGAAGGAATAGCATTCAGTGAAGAGCAATTTGAGCGATCCAAAGATGAAATTACCATGTTGCTAAGGGCATATATAGCGCGCGATTTATGGGAAACAAGCAATTATTTTGAAATAATCAATGAATATGATCCGGCTGTAACTAAGGCCTTAAAAGTCATTAATAACTGGGATAATTTCCTTGCTGAACTTGACAATTGATTTCCGTTGGTTGTTGTAATTTCACTGATATTTAGTACAACGCAATGCAGTTAAACCCTTTTTCTACCTGGGTAATAGAGAATTATATTGAAATTCTTGGAACGCTTACCGGTTTACTGTACCTGTTTTTTCAGGTCAAAGAACATATCCTTCTGTGGTTTTTTGGATTAATCTGTTCAGGCATTTATATATATGTGTTTTATACCTCCAAAATATATGCTGATATGGCTTTAAACGTGTATTATTTTGGCATTAGCATTTATGGATGGATTCACTGGACCATTGGTAAAAATCCCAATCAACCAAAGTTACCGGTAACAAGACTGGATAATCGTTTGTTTCTTAAACTACTGGCAGTTAATCTTGTTTTGTTTGTGTTGATATACATTATTCTCGAAAACTTTACAGATTCGGATGTTTCGGTTATTGATTCTTTCACAACCTCAGCAAGCATAGTTGCAACCTGGATGCTGGCCAGAAAGATACTGGAACACTGGCTGTTCTGGATTATCATTGATGCTGTTTCAGCAGGATTATACATTTACAAAGAACTATATCCTACTGTATTTTTATTTATAGTATATACAATTATTGCATTTATCGGATTTTTAAGTTGGAAAAAAACCTGGCAAAAAGAGCAGATAATAGCAGGATAGTGGTCATAACAGGCCCTGAATCCACCGGAAAAACCTGGCTGGTTGAAAGGTTGGCCAAGGCATTCAATGGTATTCACGTATTTGAATATGCGCGCGAATATGTAGAATCACTTAACAGGCCTTATACCTATGATGATCTTATTCATATAGCAGAAAAGCAGGTTGAACATTTGAATGAAGCCATTAATACCACTCAAAACCAAATTATCTTTGTAGATACTTTTCTTGAGATTACCAGGGTATGGTTTGAATGGAAATATAAGCAGTACCCTGAATGGATAACTGGAGTTTTAAAAAAGTCGGCAATTGACCTTTTTTTACTTTGTAATACTGATATTCCGTGGGTTGCTGATGAAGTCAGAGAAAATGGAGGAGAGAACAGGGAACTGTTATTCCAACAATATAAAAGAGATTTGGAACATTTTAATCTGCCATATAAAGTAATTGCCGGACAAGGGCAAAAAAGAGTTAAAATTGCCTTTGAAGCAGTAAAATCTTTAATATATTTATAGCATGATGAGTGAAGGTGAAGGTTTTAAAATGGTTGCCACCACGTTTCATGGACTGGAACAAGTTTTGTGCAAAGAACTGGAAGCATTAGGCGCAACCGAAGTGGTTAATGAAACTAGGGCAGTAAGCTTTAAAGGGGATAAAAGGATGCTATACAAGGCGAATTATTACCTCCGTACAGCTGTTAAAGTATTAAAGCCCATCCACCAGTTTTCTGCAAAAAATGAAGTTGAGCTTTATCAGTCCATTGATGAAGTAGATTGGACTGATTACCTCAAGCGGGGTGATACGCTTATAGTAAATACAGTTACCAATTCTGAATATCTTGATCATTCACAATATGTATCACAAAAGGTAAAGGACGCTATTGTTGATCAATTGCGAAAAAAAACCGGTCGCCGGCCTTCAGTGGATACGGCTAATCCTAGCCTGCGGCTGCACATGCACATAAATCAGGATAATTGTACCCTGTCACTTGATAGTTCAGGAGAATCACTTCACAAGCGAGGGTACCGTACTGATGGCCACGTGGCTCCCATCAATGAAATATTGGCAGCAGGCATGATCTACCTTTCCGGCTGGGACAGGAAATCAGATTTTTATGACTTAATGTGTGGCTCGGGTACCATTCCCATTGAAGCAGCACTCATAGCCTATAACGTTGCGCCAGGAGTGTTTCGTCCGGAATATGCATTTGAAAAATGGCATGATTTCGATGAGGACCTCTTTCAACAGGTGTACGATGAGATTCCGGAAGTTGATTTTCAAGGGAAGATATTTGCCTCCGATTATTCTGCCAAATCACTAAGTCTGGCCAGGCTAAATGCCAAAAATGCTTCTGTTGAGAAAAAAATAAATTTCCAGGTAGCATCAATCTTTGATTATAAGCCACAATCGAAAGGTACCATTATATTAAATCCGCCTTACGGGGAACGGATGGGAGGAAATAAACTGGGGCCGCTATATAAAAGAATTGGAGATAAGCTCAAGTGGGATTTTTCAGGATTTAATGCCTGGATCATCAGTTCAAACCGTGAGGCATTAAAAAATGTGGGACTACGCACCTCAAAAAAAATTACCCTATTTAATGGTAGTCTTGAATGCCGGTTTAATAAATATGAAATGTATAGAGGAACTAAAAAACAAAAAAATAAACAAAAGCCTGTGGATAATGGTTAATGCAGGGTTCGATAAAAAAAGACGAATTATTTTTTAGTTCAGATAAAAGTATTAATTTAGTTAAATACTTATGTATTCAACAAACCATGAACTTTTGTGAATGAAAATTCGCTTTTTTATACGGTATTATTTTTTATATATTTGTTGAACTTTTTTATTCAGATATTCTAGACTTAGCCCCAGATGAGCTTTGACCTAAATAAGTATTATGATGAATTAACTGAGAATCAGGATACACTCATGACCTTTAAAGGCAGTGTCTCTTCTGGGTTAATTAATGAGGTGTTGGAGGATGTTGAAAGTAAACTTCTCGATGCCAACGAAGCGGTGAGGGTTCGCAAGAAAGTCTACAATGTCATGGTGGAAAGCCTTCAGAACTTGTATCATCATGTTGATGATTTACCTGATGATTTAGGACCTGAAATTGACCATAAATTTGGATTACTTGTCATTTCAAAATTACCTGAAGGTTATAAAATTACAACAGGCAATTTTATTAATTCACATAAAATTAAACACTTAAAGGATAAAATTGATAAGATTAATTCATTGACACCGGAAGAGTTAAAGGATATGTATAAATTTATCCTTAATCATCAGAAGTTATCGGCTAAAGGTGGCGGTGGATTAGGATTGGTTGATATATCAAGGAAGACTGGGAATAAGCTTCATTATAGGTTTATTCCTGTAAATAATGATTATTATTTCTTTGTCCTTGAAGTGTTTATAAACAAATAGATAAATATAATTATTATATGGAACTGGAACCAATCCAAATAGAAGGATCTCCAAAAACCCCTGCGGTTGTTTTTAATTCGGAGTCGGGTACCCTGGAAATAAAAGGGCGTTCGATCCCCGAAAATTCAATTGAGTTTTACAAACCTCTGGTAGACTGGCTCGAAAACTATGCCAGGCAACCATTGGAATCCACTAAAGTAAACATACAGCTTGAATATTTTAACACCAGTTCTTCCAAATGCATTCTCGATGTGTTTAAAAAGCTCGAATCGATTCATAAAAACGGAAAGGAAGTCATTATTAACTGGTACTACGAAGAAGATGACGAGGATATGCTGGAAGCTGGTGAAGATTATGAATCGATTATCAGGGTACCGTTTAAAATGATTGAAGTGGTTGATTAAATAATTTGGAAAGATATAAGCACAGAGCCGCATCTCATATTTTTGAAGTGCGGCTTTTATTTTTTAATTCTTATTGAAACGCTCTCCACAAGTAGTAAAAACCGCTTTAGTAATCTGAAATACAGAATAGTGAAGAAAAGTATACTGATAAACCATATTACCAGCAGATTGGCCCAGAAAGTAGGGATCATTTGGCCAAAAATCTTTTTGTTTGGTGCGTAAAAATGCGCTTTTATCAGGTTATGTTGTGGATCCAGGAAAATGGGATCTGTTTTCTGATATAAACGATCCCTGAATTCTATGATCTTTGTGATTTCGTTTTTATTCTCAACAAACTCAGCAAGTTTTTCGTTATAGTTTTCTCTTTTTAGTTTTAGAAAAGCCTGCCTGCCTTCCTCTGTTTGTTGACGAGCAGCAACCTCCTTATCTTTCATTTTATTGGCCCGATTGTATAATTTAATATAATACTCCCTGGAGATTTTTAAATAGTCTTGTAGCTCATCCAGCACAGCATGGTTAATTTTATCCTCGCGCAATAAATGACAGTAAGCAAACCGGACATTATCATTTAGTTGGTTTTCGAGGCTAATCTCGTTATGCAATAGCTTAAGATAGGTTTCAACAAGATCTTTCTCGGCAGGATTATGTAAATTTCTTTGAACAAAATCCACCTTGTTCTGCAGGTTGGGAATCCAGTATACTTTTCTGAATTCAGATCTGCTCATGGCTTTATCGTAAGTATAAAATATCCGTTCATACGGGTTATGTGTAAACTGATGTACGGCTAATCCCTCATAAGCCCATCGGGCTGTTATGATTTCACCATAAAGGGGAATGCGGTCAGGGGATGAAATGTTGGGGTTCAGGTTTTCATACTTGACAATGACACCGCTCAAAATGATTTGAGGAATGACCAGAAAAGGAATTAAAATGTAAATGGTTACAACTGTTTTAAACGAATCGGATATAACCAGCCCCATAATGTTGGATGAAGCCCATGCCGAAAATAACATGAGCCAGTAATGAAAATACATGCCTTTGATACCAATGATGGTATTGCCAATAAATACGAACAATGCTGCCTGGATGGCCGATAACAGGAACAGAATTGCCACCTTTGACAAAAGATAACTAAACCAGCTGAGGTTCAGAAACGACTCACGCTTCAGTATTTTCCGGTCTTTGATTATTTCTTCGGCACTTATGGAGAGTCCCATAAATATGGCTACAATCACCGACATAAAAATATACACCGGTATGTTCATATTACCCTCAAGCGTGTAACCTATATTATTTCCCGTGCTTTCATCAAAATAACGAATTAAAAAACTTAGGATAAGTGCGAGAATCGGAGCTTCAAGAATGTTAATGACCAGATATTGTGAGTTTGAGAGCTTAGCAAGAATGTCCCGCTTCACAAAAATTTTAAACTGGTTTAGTTTTGAGGGTACGTTAAACAGGATTCTGGGCAGTTCGTTGGGCAATTTTATTGGCTTTATTCTGCGGGCAGCAAACTCCCTGAAATGTTGGGCCCATTCAGCCGGGCTGATCTTGCGGGTATGGGTTTGTTGACCATATTCATTAAGCACATTGGCTTCAACGATATTAAAAATCTGTTCGGGATTAACATTTCCACACACATGGCATTCGCTTTCACTCCAGTTTGCCTGATGGGTCTGTTCTTTAAAATATACAATCGATTCTATAGGATCACCACTGTAAATAAGATATCCGCCCGTATCAAGGATCAGCAACCTGTCGAACATTTTGAAAATATGCGACGAAGGCTGATGTATGACTACAAAAACAAGCTTGCCTTTTAAAGCCAGTTCCTTCAACAGGTCCATGATGTTTTCTGAATCACGGGAAGATAAACCCGAAGTTGGCTCATCAAGAAAGAGAACGGCCGGTTCGCGGATCAATTCCAATGCAATATTTAACCTCTTGCGCTGACCTCCGCTAATCTTCTTGTTTAGCGGACTGCCAACCTGGGTATCTTTTATTTCAAGCAGGCCCAGGTTTTGTAGCGTTTTATGAACGATTTCTGTGATTTCATTTTCAGAATGCTTGTCAAAACACAGTTTAGCATTGTAATAGAGGTTTTGAAAAACGGTCAGCTCTTCAATCAACAGGTCATCCTGCGATACATACCCTATAAGCCCTTTAAGCTTATAACTCTCCTTATGAATATCAATGCCGTTGATTTTAATGGTTCCATTATCAGGATTTGACGATCCGTTTAATACATTCAGCAGTGTTGATTTACCAGCTCCACTGGCTCCCATAATGCCTACAAGGCGTCCGGATTCTTCGGTAAACGACATGGGGTGAAGCCCAACATTGCCGTTTTTAAATTTATATTCAATCCCAGTGACATTAAAAGTAATTTTCGATTCTATTTTATCTTCAATATAACAACTGATGATGTCGCTGAAATAAATCGGTTTCAATACATGATTCCTTATTGTGGAACCAGATTGCAGGACATTGACCTTATCCGGAAGGAGTATCTGGCTGTTGAGGTATAATTCACCCCTGCCCAGGTAACGCAAAAGATAAATGTTGGCCGAGCGTATCTCAAGAATCAAAATCACCCCTTCAAGAAGCTCTCGTTTCAGGAACCGCGTTTTTCTTCCTTCCTGCCTGTCGTGATTGTTTATCAGAAGAAGGTGTTCTGAGTCAGGTAATTCATCAACAGAATCAATCACAAACCTTTTTAACAGGTTATGTTCTTCTTTGGAAACATAAAAAATTTCAGCAACGGTACGAATAAACTCAAGCTCCTGGTCAGAAATAATGTCCGAACCTGATTTGACAAATTCAAATAGCTGAAACAATACAATTATCTTTTGAGTCTGAGTGAGTTCCTCGTTTATCTGGGTGCAGATGCGCAATACTTTTACTGAGCTGGCAGCAATGGCACTTTTTGCACGTTCCTTTTGCCTGTCCTGATTGTTGGAGTAATAATGATCGAATAAGGTGATATATTCCAGGACCAATTCTTTATTAAGAAGTCTGGCCAGGAAAGATTCAACCACTGATCGCCTGTCTTTTTTATTGCTTTCGGGCTGAGCAATAATGGCAAAAAGCTGCATTAAAGCTTTTAATATCTCCTCACTCATTCAGTCTCAGGATTTTTTTATAAATGACCCGGAGGTTACCTATTCTCGGATTTCATGATGTAATTGCTAATTATTGTAAGTGTTACGGTCTCTTATACGGCATATCAACCAAAAAGATATGTTTTTTTTTGATTATTCGGGCATGCCTTCGGGTAAATAGCTTACGTTTATATGTAAATGGTCGTTTTTTTTAGACGAAAGCAGGATAAATTATCCTTAGACAAAAAAAAATGCAGGCTCTTTCCGGAAGGCCTGCATTTTTTATGATATTTTCTGTAAATCGGTTAATCGCGAGAGGCACCCATGTATATCATGATATAATACAACAGCGTAGCCAGTGAGCCCAGGGCCGCAACCACATAAGTGTATGCTGCTGATTTAAGTGCATCTTTGGCCATTCCGTGATTGTCATAGTTTGTTATTCCCGTGTTGCTTAACCAGGCCAGTGCACGCCGGCTGGCATCAATCTCTACGGGTAGGGTAATAAAGCTGAACAGCGTTGTTACTGCAAATAACACAATACCAAAAAGCAGCAGTTGCGGAAAGGCACCCAAAAGTAATATGCCCGCCAGGATAATCCATTGTACCCACTTGGATGCAATGCTTACCACCGGTACCAGTGCAGAACGCATCTTAAGAAACGAATATGCTCTGGCATGTTGAACTGCATGGCCACATTCATGGGCCGCAATCGCAGCAGCTGCAACACTGTTTCCGTGATATACATCAGAACTCAGGTTAACTGTTCTGTTCCCCGGATTGTAATGATCAGTCAATTTCCCCGGTGTTGATATTACATTTACGTTATGAATACCATTCTCATGCAGCATCTTTTCGGCAATTTCTTTACCGGTAAGACGATAGCTGAGAGGTATCTGCGAATATTTCTTAAATTTTCTTTTTAGCCGTTCACTTACCAGTAAACTGGCTAACATGATAATTCCAAATAAAACAAATGCCATAGTTTATAAATTTTAAACGTTCTGAATTGGCTATACAAATTTGTGTCCAAAATAATTTCATCAGTCAATTTGACAGCGATAAATCATCGGCAAAGAAAATTAATTCCGGATTATTTTAACAGAATCCGATGATTATTTCACTCCAATAATTATCAATCCGCAGAATAAAACGCATGCAATGTAACCTCACTGCTCATGTTATCAGTTAGATATATATGGTTGTTTTTCCTCTAAACTTTAATCATCCTTAAATGTTATAATGCTGTAAATTTTTCATTTAAAAATTGTATAAATAAAGTGGTATGGCTTATTACATTTCTAAAACAGTTACCGGCTCTTTTAATGAAGTGCATGCAAAGGTCACCAATCAGCTTAAAGAATTAGGATTCGGGGTAATCACCGAAGTGAAAATGGAAGAAAAATTCAAGGAAAAACTAGGGAAGGATTTTAAAAAATATGCTATTCTGGGGGTTTGTAATCCGGGCTTTGCTTATGAAGCCATTCAAAAGGAAGATAAACTGGGTGTTTTACTTCCCTGTAACGTAGTGGTAATTGATCAACCTGGCGATAAAATTGAGGTGGCAGCCATCAATGCGAATGAAATGATGAAAGGGTTGGACAACAAAGCCCTGGATTCTATTGCCGATGAAGTTGGACAAAACCTTCAAAAAGCCCTGGACAGGTTGTAAAAAAGGACATAACAATCAGTTTTTCATGCTTACCGGCTGACCGGTTACCTCCAGTACGTTGTACCAAAGTTCTTCCTCCAGGCTTATTATCTTCCGTTTTTTTACTGCCAGAGTAATGGGTAGCAGGGTAAAATGACTGTTCCAGTTGCCTACTACAAAGCCTGTGCGACCGCTCATGGCTGCATGTACCGCGTTTTGTGCGAGCTGTATGCAAAACTTGCTATCTGAAGCATTGGCAGGAGCGCTCCGGATAATGTAACTTGGATCGATGTATTTTAAAACATGAGGGAAATTCTTCTTCTTAAATTCCTCCGCTATTTTATCTTTTAATAATACTCCAATGTCACTATACCTGACGTTACCGGATGGGTCTTTTTCATTTTTTAGTTGGTCAAATAAAAACTGCCCGGCTCCCTCAGCAACAACAATCAAGGCATGTTTTTTTGCTTCGAGTCTTTTTCGCAATACCTCCAGGAACCCCTTGGCCCCATAAAGGTCAAAATCCATCTCCGGGATGAGCACAAAATTAGCATCGGGTATGGAAAGGGCTGCATTTGCGGCAATGAAACCTGAATCACGGCCCATCAGTTTAACAATGGCAATGCCATTATAAGCTCCCTTGGCTTCGTTGTGGGCATCGCGGATAATATCGGTAGCAATGCTTACGGCTGTTTCAAAGCCAAATGATTTTTCAATAAAATTAATGTCGTTGTCAATGGTTTTTGGGATACCTGCTACTGATATTTTTAATCCTCTTTTTGTAATTTCTTCATAAATGGCCTGTGCTCCGCGCAAGGTGCCATCTCCACCAATTGCAAAGAGGATGTTAACGTTATTTCTTTCAAGGGTGTCTACAACCTGTCCAATGTCCTGGTTTCCACGCGATGAACCAAGAATAGTGCCTCCATGCGGATGGATGTTGTCAACTAATTCCGGGGTGAGTTCGATGAATGGGTGGCCATATTCCGGTATAAAACCGGCAAACCCATACTTAACACCCATAATACGCGTCACCTGATAACGGTAATAAAGTTGCATAACCAGCGCCCGGATCACATTATTCAATCCCGGACATAAGCCACCACAGGTTACTATGGCAACTTTGGTCTTGGCCGGTTCAAAATAAATCTTTTCCAACGGACCTGCTTTTTCAAATGATTTGGGATGTTCAACATTATCCTTATGCTCCAAAAATGATTTCAGGGTATTGTCATACAACACCCGATCGCCTTCCTCAATAAAATCATAAACTCCATCACCTTTGATATTAGACAGCTCAAGTGGGGACGTAACTGTACATTTACCCAAGGTAGGTACCTCAAAAGATTCATTTAATAGTATGTCATCCATATAAATATGCTTTTATCTGCATTATTACTTTACTAATTTAATTAATTTATTTAGCCCTCACTGGCACAAATACAAAGTTTTCCTAATTTTAGCACTTGTACAAATAAAAAGTAAAAACTAGGTATACTCAAAAAGTACCATATTTATGTTTCAATTAATTCCTCGTTACAGATATAGACTGATTGGAGTGGTATTTTGTTTAATTTTTTTTATTGAAGCACATGCGCAGGACAGCCTGAATGGTACCGGCGAACTGAAATTATTAATAAAAGCAAGGAAATTTGAGAATAAGGCACAGGTTGATTCAGCCATAGTGTATTATGATGAATTGTTCAGCCGTAATCCTAACCGGGCAAGGATTGGATTCAAACTTGGAGAACTGTATACCAAAAAACGCAATTACTTCAAGGCAATGAATGTATATAAGAAGCTCTATGAATCTGATCCGGATAAGAACATTCTTGCTTTGTATTCTTTTGGAGAAATAGCCAAAACCCTGCATAAATACAGAGTCGCAGAATACGGATTTGAAACATTCCTGCGTGATTTTGAGCCGGATGAAAACCTTCGTAACTTAAAAAAACTGGCCAGAAATCACCTGGAGGGCATTCAACTGGCCAAGAAAGAATCAGCCGTCAATAGGGGTAGGGATCTTATGCTTTTGTCAGATGATCCTTTCATTGCAACAAATCATTTCCAAAACTTACTGTCTGATGGGTTAGCAATATTGCCAGGTAAAAAACTCAATTGCAAATCCTTGGATTCATGCTTAATATATGTTGCTGAATGGCTTAATTTGCAAGATGAATTCACAGATAGAATGATTTTAAACCGGTACTTTTTTTCTACTGAAGTATTGGTTTCTGGCAATACAACACGTTATGTTCTGGGGCAATGTTTTTTTGAGAATGGTCAGTGGGGGAATTGCCAGTTGCTACCTGAGCCTGTGAATGATAAAAGGCAGAATTCCTTATTACCCGTGATAGCAAATGAATCCAGACGAAACAATCCGGTGATTTACTTTGTCTCAGACAGGGAAGAGGGCAGGGGAGGATTTGATCTCTGGTATACGGTTTTTGATGAACGTAAGGGAACCTTCAAGGAGCCTAAAAATCTTGGAAGCAAAATCAATACCCCTGCCGACGAATGGAGCCCATACTACGATACAATAAACCGGGAGTTGTATTTCTCATCAAAAGGACTTGTAGGGTATGGCGGGTTTGATGTTTTTCGTTCAACAGGAGAATTACGCAGTTGGACCAATCCGGAGCATCTTGGTGCCAAAGTTAACTCCAGTTTCGACGATTATTTTTTCAAACCAGTAGATGATGATAAAGGAGTTTTAGCTTCCAACAGAAGAAAACAACCAAACGCGGCTTCACCCCATGCCAGTGATTTTTTTTATGAGTATACTTTTCCCGGGCAGAAGAAGCAGTATGTTTACGTTGCAGTCCGTCGAAATCCAACAGATACCATTTTGACGAAGATATTCCAACGTTTTGCCCTGGCTGAAAGCGAATATGTGTTGGATGAGAATGTTTCTGCACCTGTAACACTGTGCCTGATGGATACAGAGAGTCCAATGGATATAAAAACCAAAATGGTTTCCTTGAAAGAAAGTGTTCCCTTTGAGATAAAACCAGAAAAGAGTTATTTATTAAAAGTGGATGGTACATACGGGGGTGATTCATTGTTTGTGTTTTCGGCAAACGACAATATTAATGATACACTCAACGTGAATAACCCGGCACCAAACCGGCTCAGTATTACTATAAATTATCCGCTGAATGAGTCGGCATTGGATAAATATGCCCGTCATCTGATTGATACATCAATCGTTTATGCATACCATACATTGGGAAGGGCGAAGGTAATTGTACGATCCTACACCGATGATACAGGTTCGGATATCCATAACATGAGGTTATCAAAAAAAAGGGCCAGGACTGTATTTTATTACCTAACAGATTCAGGTATCCCTAAACACAATATTCACTACAGAGGTTTGGGTGATAAAAATCCCGTGGTGCCCAATGTAACTCCTGAAGGCGAACCCGACCCGGAAGGAAGGGCCAAAAACAGGAGGACCGAAATAACCCTGGAGCTTTTGGAATAAAAGCATGAACCTTTCAGTAATCTGCTTCAAGTGGTTGATTTTTTGAACCATTAGGGCTTAAAAATGTTTCCGTGGGTAAGAAATACCTTGTTTAAATAGACAGGATGATTTCAAAAGACTCATAATTTAAATTCAAAGTATAGCACAACGATAAGCAAGTAAATATGGACGAGTTTTCCTTTTTGGGTAATAGTGAGATTGAGACCATTGAGCAATTATATCAGCAGTATAAATCAAATCCGGACGAGCTTGACATTACATGGAAAAAGTTTTTTCAGGGATATGAATTTGCATTAAAACAATTTCCATCTCCACCAACGCAAACAGGTTCTGAATCTGTTGACAAAGAATTTAAAGTCATAAATCTGATTGATGGATACCGTCGAAGAGGACATTTGTTCACCAAAACAAACCCTGTACGTACAAGACGAGAGTATTTTCCAACCCTTGATTTGGAGAATTATGGGCTGGGTGACGATGATTTGGATACTGAATTTCAGGCCGGAAAAGAAATTGGTATCGGTCCGGCCAGGCTTAGGGATATCGTTGATTTTTTAAAAGAAACATATTGTAAGTCAATTGGTTCGGAATATCTTTTTATCCGGAAGCCAGAACGCATTAAGTGGTTACACGATCATATAGAGAGTTCCAGAAATCAAACACAATTCTCTGTTGAACAGAAAAAACAAATTTATTTCTATCTCAAACAGGCTGTTGGTTTTGAGAAATTTATTCATAAGAAATTTGTAGGTCAGAAACGGTTTTCGCTTGAAGGAACTGAAACTTTAATCCCAGCGCTCCATCAGATAATTGATCAGGGTGCTGATATGGGGGTTGAGGAGTTTCTTATCGGGATGGCACATCGTGGGCGCTTGAATGTAATGGCCAATGTACTCCGTAAACCTTATGAAAATATCTTTCAGGAATTCACTGCTGATGAATATGAAGAATATATCGCCCTGGGTGATGTAAAATATCATCTAGGATACGGGAATGATATTAAAACCTCAAATGGTAAAACAGTCCGGTTGAACCTTGCTCCGAATCCCTCACATCTGGAAGCTGTTGGTTCTATTATACAGGGAATTTCACGGGCCAAAATTGATCATAAATATGGCGATGATTACAAAAAAGTGTGTCCCATTCTCATTCATGGTGATGCTGCCATTGCCGGGCAGGGAATAGTGTACGAATTAATTCAGCTTTCCGAGGTTAAGGGCTATAAAACCGGAGGTACCGTGCATTTCGTTATCAATAATCAGGTAGGGTTTACCACCAATTATCTTGATGCTCGTTCAAGTACGTATTGTACAGATATCGGTAAGGTGACTAAAGCCCCAGTTTTTCATGTTAATGGCGATGATGTGGAAGCACTGGTGCACACTGTTATCCTTGCTATGAAATACCGGCAGGAGTTCCACACCGATGTGTTTATTGATATCCTGTCATACCGTAAATTCGGTCATAATGAAGGAGACGAGCCACGGTTCACCCAACCCATCCTTTACAAAAAAATTGAAAACCACCCCAGTCCGCTGGAAATTTATGTCCAACGGTTGATCAAAGAAGGCATTTATAACAAAGATGAAATAACAAATCATATAGAAGAGTTTGATAGCATTCTGGAGACAAAGCTTGAAGCTTCGAAAAAGATTAAAAAAACCAAAATAAAACAATTTCTTCTGGAGGATTGGAAGGGTTTTAAATATCCTGACAATGAAGATTTTAAAAAAACAATACCCACAGGAATAAAAAAGGAAAATATAGCTTTTCTTGAAGAAAAGATAAATTACCTGCCTGCTGATAATAAGTTCTTCAGAAAAACACACAAACTTATAAAAGACCGCAAAAAGCTCTTCAAACAAGGAAAGGTAGATTGGGCAATGGCCGAATTGCTTGCTTATGGCAGCCTCCTACAGGAGGGCCATCCGGTGCGTATCAGTGGACAGGATTCAGTACGCGGTACCTTTGCACATCGACATGCTGCCCACGTTATTGAAGACACTGATAAAACATTCACCCCATTGCGTTACATTGCCAGGGATCAGCCAAAATTTCAAATCTACAATTCCCCCTTGAATGAATATGGTGTTCTTGGGTTTGAATATGGCTATGCCCTTGCTAAACCCACAGGGCTTGTGGTCTGGGAAGCCCAGTTCGGAGATTTTATCAATGTGGCTCAGGTAATTATCGACCAGTATGTGGCTTCTGCTGAAGAAAAGTGGGGATTGATGAATGGTTTGGTTTTGTATCTGCCACATGGTTTCGAAGGTCAGGGCCCCGAACATTCAAGCGCCCGGATTGAACGATTTCTTTCAGTAACAGCGCGCAACAACATGCAGATAGTGAACCTGACTACCCCTGCAAACTTTTTTCATGTGCTGCGGCAGCATTTGAACAGAAATTTTATGGTCCCTCTCATCATATTTACACCAAAAAGTTTGTTGAGGCACCCCAAAGTGATTTCTGAAATAAATGAACTTGAATCTGGTGTTTTCAGGGAAGTGTATGATGATGATGATGTGAATGTTGATGAAGTACGCCGGGTGGTTTTTTGTAGTGGAAAAGTATACTATGACCTGTTGCACCGCAAAGAAAAATTGATTGCCCGTGATGTTGCCCTTGTAAGGATTGAACAGTTGCATCCCCTCCCATACGATCAGATAAAAAAAATCGTGTCGAAATATAAAAATGCCTTGTTGCACATCTGGGTACAGGAAGAGCCTGAAAATATGGGGCCATGGTATTATATTCAAAATCAATTGCATGAGTTTAAGCTTCTTGCGGTTACCCGTGTGCCCAGTGGCAGTCCGGCAACCGGCCTTAGTAGGATTCATCAAATTCAACAGGAAGAAATTATCGATAAAGTATTCAGGGAATGTGATTGTGAGTTACAAAATAAATATTGTGGCTTGCAATGCATGGTTGGTAAATCACGAAAACAAATCCTTAAACAACATAAATATTTTCAAAATTCACCCCTCTTAACCGAATAGAATTATGGCTGTTGATATTATTATTCCCAGTCCGGGAGAATCGATTACAGAAGTAGAAATTGCCGAGTGGTTTGTTAATGATGGCGACCAGGTTGACAAAAACCAGGAAATCGGTGAAGTGGAATCAGACAAAGCTACGCTTCCGTTAATAGCCGAAGCAACAGGGGCAATAGAGATTAAAGTGGAAGCCGGTAGTACTGTTAAGGTGGGTGATGTTGTGGCAACTATCGATCCTGATAAGACCGGAAATAAACCGGAAGAAAAAGAAGGGCCGGAGGAAACCACTGAAAAGAAAAAATCCGCAGAGGAGGAGAAAGCTGAAGTGAAGGAAAAACCCGGACAGGCTGAAAAACCTTCTGAAGAAAGACCATTAAAAGAAGCATCTGAAAAAGCAAAAGAAACGGAAAAAGAAGCCGTTCATAAGGATGTTAAAGTTACTCCTGTAGCCCGAAAGATGATGGAAGAAAACCACCTGAATGTAGACGACATCATTAATGGCCTGCGACGCATTGGTAAGGATGAAGTAAGCGCTGTGCTCAATAGGGGTGCTTTTGTTTCGGATCAGCCAAAAGAAAAATCCCGTGACGAATCCCGTGAAAGAATGTCATCCCTGAGGCGTAAATTAAGCCAGCGGATGGTAGCTGTTAAAAATGAAACAGCCATGTTGACTACCTTCAATGAAGTAGATATGGCCCAGGTTATCAACCTTAGAAAAAAATATCAAAAACAGTTTACAGAAAAGCATGGGGTGAAACTCGGATTCATGTCGTTTTTTATCAAGGCCGCTACAGTAGCGCTTCAAGCCTCCCCTAAGGTTAATTCCCGCATTGATGGGGAGGAAGTTGTAACGCCTGAATTTGTTGATGTGGGAATAGCTGTTCAAACCCAAAAAGGACTTATGGTACCGATAATCAGAAATACCGAGTCATTGTCACTTCCCAAAATTGAAACTGCTCTGGCAGAGCTTGCACAGAAAGCCCGTAACAACAGGATTTCTATTGAAGAAATGTCGGGAGGTACCTTTAGCATTACTAATGGCGGTGTGTTTGGTTCGCTGATGAGTACGCCTTTGTTAAACCCGCCGCAATCGGCTATCCTGGGCATGCATAACATCGTGGAACGGCCTGTCGCTTTAGATGGCAAGGTAGAAATCCGTCCGATGATGTACCTTGCTTTATCTTATGATCACCGGATAATCGACGGGAAAGATTCAGTTACTTTCCTGGTGAAAATTAAGGAATTAATTGAAAATCCGACATCAATGCTTTTTGGTGACAAAAACGGGGAATCCTTACTTCTTGATCTTTAAGTACAATATATTATGTATTTTTAACATAATTTTAGATAATGATTTACCATTATGCGCCGAAAAATATTCTTATTTCTTTTTATTCTTTCTGTATTTATTATGATTGGTAAAGGACAGGATAGAATCACAGGAAAAACCTTTGCCACCCGATCGGAAGTAATTGCACAAAATGGCATGGCAGCAACAAGTCAGCCTTTGGCAACACAGGTGGCCATCGATATATTAAAACAAGGTGGCAACGCCATTGATGCCGCTATAGCTGCAAATGCTGTTCTGGGATTAATGGAGCCAACCGGCAACGGAATCGGAGGCGATTTATTTGCCATTGTTTGGCATAACGATTCTAAAAATCTGTATGGATTAAATGGCAGTGGCCGATCTCCAAAATCCCTTACCCTGGATTATTTTATTGAAAACAATTATTCTTCAATCCCTGCATTAGGGCCCTTACCAGTATCGGTACCCGGATGTGTAGATGGGTGGTTTGAATTGCATAACCGCTTCGGGAAAATTGATATGAAAAAGATTCTTTCTCCGGCTATTCATTATGCCCGTGATGGTTTTCCGGTGTCCGAGCTCATTGCTTATTATTGGGAGCGCAATGCGGGTATCCTCAAGGATTATCCTAATTTTGCTGATGTCTTTATGCCCAATGGTAAAGCTCCTGACAAAGGTGATGTTTTTAAGAATCCCCAACTGGCCAATACCCTGGAAAAAATTGCCAATGAAGGACGTGATGTGTTTTACAAAGGCGACATTGCCCGGGCCATAGCTGATTTCATGCAAGATCAGGGGGGCTTTATTTCTTATGAAGATTTAAGTTCTCATACATCGGAATGGGTAAGGCCGCTTTCTACCAATTACCGCGGGTATGATGTATGGGAGTTGCCACCAAGCGGGCAGGGTATAGCCGTCCTTCAGATTTTAAATATTCTGGAGGGTTATGATATTGCATCCATGGGATTTGGAACACCTGAATATGTGCATACCTTTGTAGAAGCTAAAAAACTCGCTTTTGAAGACAGGGCTAAATTTTATGCCGATCCTGACTTTGTTGATATCCCTCTGGAGACCTTAATCTCAAAATCCTATGCAGAAAAGAGACGGGAGCTTATCAACCCGGATAAAGCTGCGCGTACGTATGATGCAGGAGAGATTGAACAGGGCAATACCATTTATTTAACAGTAGCTGATAAGTGGGGCAACATGGTTTCACTTATTCAAAGCAATTACCGGGGAATGGGGTCAGGCATGGTACCCGATGGCCTTGGGTTTGTATTGCAGGATCGGGGTGAACTGTTTAGTCTTGAAAAGGGACATAATAATGTCTACGAACCTGGTAAACGGCCTTTCCATACAATCATCCCGGCATTTGTTACCAAAGAAGGCAAGCCTTATATGAGTTTTGGAGTGATGGGAGGAGCTATGCAACCACAGGGGCACACACAGATTTTAGTGAACCACATCGATTTTGGCATGAACCTTCAGGAAGCAGGTGATGCACCAAGAATACGACACAGTGGATCCTCGCAGCCCACCGGTGAGGAAATGACGGATGGGGGAACAATTAACCTTGAATCGGGTTTTCCTTATAGTACGGTAAGAGAATTAATAAAAAAAGGACACACTGTGCAGTACGATGTTGGTGGTTTTGGTGGCTATCAGGCCATCCTTCTTGATACCGTAAAAGCTGTTTATTATGGAGCTTCTGAATCCAGAAAAGATGGACAGGCTGCAGGTTATTAATTGGTTTTATGATGGAATATCACAGGACAGCAACAGTATTTGGGGCCACAGGGCTGGTGGGTGAGCAAATTATATATGAATTAATTCAACATCCTGAATTTTCAAGAATTAAAGCAATTACCCGCAAACCACTGGCAATGGAACACAATAAGCTACTCGAATCAGTGGTAGATTTTGATAATTGGGACGGCGTAGAACAAGCCATTGAAGGTGAAGTGGTTTTTTGTGCGCTGGGAACCACCATGAAAAAAGCCGGCTCAAAAGAAAAATTCCGTTATATCGATTTTGAGTTACCCTTGAAAATTGCGCTTGCCGCTCATAAAAAAGGGGTTGAAAAATTTTTTGTGGTATCTTCCATTGGAGCCGATTCCAAAAGCAATAACTTTTACCTCAGAACCAAAGGAGAGCTCGAAGAAGCACTGAAAGATATACCCTTCAAATCACTGGCTGTATTCCGGCCGTCATTGTTGCTTGGAAAACGGAAAGAATTCAGGTTTGGAGAAAAAATCGGGATTATGCTTTATAAACTTTTGAAGTTTTTATTTGTAGGGCCAATGAAAAAATATAAAGGAGTGCATGCTTCCAGTGTGGCTAAGGCTATGGTGAGGTTAGCTGATTACCGCCTGGAATACCGGATTGTGGAATCATCCGAAATACGCGATATCTCCAAACGAAAATCCTGATAAACAACCTGTTTTTCAATCTTAAGATAAGCCGGGTCAAGTTTAGCACAGCCCTATCCGTCCACTAAGCGAAGTTTAGGCCTTGTGGAAAGCAAGGCCTAAGGCCTGTGATGAGTTTAGTTGAACCTTTTTAGCGGGCGAAGCCGAGGCAAAAAAAAAGCCCCGGTGTTTCCACCGGGACTTTTCGGGGATAATGCCCCTACAAATCCTGAAAAAAAAACTACTATTAAAAGGACATTGATTTGATTATTTAACATCGGTAAAACAAATCAACAATTAAATATCCTGCAAATTCTAGATTTCGCAAAATGAATTCTTTGAACCGGTCGTTTTTATCGATGAATCCGGTTATTTTTCGGGTACACCAGTTATCGTTAATAAAATCCCATCTGCCCGATAATCTCTTGTTTTTATCGATTACTGCCCTGTGATAGTTTTAGTACATGGTTGAAATTGACTATTTTCGGCAAGAATTTATTAGCCATGTTCTTTCTCGAATGTATCGCTAATTACCGGTTAGCCATGGTAGGGGTTATCCTGAAACAGGATCAGGTCCTGACACAGAAATTGTATATTAAATTATGGCGGGTTAGTCGATTTTAACATAAAATACGTATAAAAATAATTGTTAACTTAATTTTACGCTCTTGAAGATTTCCACCAGAATACTGCTCCATGTACTTTTTTGGGGCTTTATTGTCTTTATGCCGCAGTTTGCTTTTCACTATTTCCTGAAGGGAGACAGTGATTATAACTGGTTGTTGTTTGCTACAACCATCAATGTAATCTATTTTTATCTGGCATATTTTGCCATTCTTAATCCCATATTAAAAGGTAAAAACATCTACCTTTTTATTATTCTTGGCATTGTCCTTATCATCATCTTTTCATACATCCGGCTAAAATTCACCCACTATCTCGGCATTAGGTTCGATCTTGGATTTATAAAAAAACACTATTCTGACAAATATTTTATCCGTGAGATATTAAACACTGCGGTATTTTCGGGTTATGTTGTTTTTATAAGGTTTACAGAAGACTGGTTTGTTGATCAGAAACTTAAGGCCCGGTTAATTAATCAGAATCAAAGCAGTGAACTGGCACTGCTAAAATCACAAGTTAATCCGCATTTTCTTTTTAATACATTGAACAATATATATTCCCTTGTATACAAAAAGTCGCCTGATGCTCCATCTGCAATCATGAAGCTTTCTGAAATTATGCGGTATATGCTTTATGATACAAACACTGAACAGGTGCCCTTATCAAAAGAAATTGAATATCTTCGGAGTTTTATTGATTTACAGCGGTTACGGACAAAAAGGGCTGATTTGATCCGGTTTTCGTTAAAAGGCGATCCGGAAAATCATTCTATTCCGCCCATGCTTTTAATTCCTTTTGTTGAAAATGCTTTTAAGCATGGTAGCAAAAGAGATGAACATACCATATTTATTGAGATTGAATGTGAGAAATCCAAAATCTGTTTCAGGGCTGTAAATCAGATTTCCAGGGAGGCCGAAAAGCAAAAAGACATTACTGGCGGAATCGGCTTACAAAATGTAAAACGAAGGCTTGAATTGCTCTATCCCGGAAAACATACCCTTGAGGTAAAACATTCGGAAAAGGAGTTTTCCATAGAGCTTATGCTTGAAAATCAAAAATCTAAAAATTTAACAGCGTGAAACCCTCATCTACAAAAGTTCACAACAAGGACATGGACCGGGTTTACGGGCCTGCTGCAGACAAGCTCGGTGCAGCCAATAAACTAGGAGTGGCCTGCGGCAAACAGGTTCCAGGGTATTGGAAATACTCATGTTATTTTTTGACAATTATAATTTTTTGAAAAACAGATGCCTAACTTAATTTTATACGATGAAAGTTACATGCATAGCCGTCGATGATGAACCACTGGCACTTGATATTCTCGAAGATTATATCAACAAAGTGCCTTTTTTGAGCCTTGAAAAAACCTTCACCAACCCTATGGATGCTATGTCGCATTTTCAGAATTTTAAAACTGACTTGATTTTTCTGGACATACAGATGGAAGAGATCACAGGGATTCAGTTTTTACAGGTATTGAAGGAAAAACCTGATGTGATTCTTACAACGGCTTATGAAAACTACGCTTTAAAAGGTTATGAACTGGAGGTAACAGATTACCTTCTTAAACCCATTTCATTCGAACGGTTTGTGCAGGCCGTTAATAAAGTCTATGAACGAAAATTTCAGCGCCTTGGGCTTGCTAAGCCGGCAGGTGAAAATACAATGACAATCAGCAATGAGGCAAGCAATTATTTTTTTGTAAAAACTGAGTCGCGCCTTCAAAAAGTGGATTTTTCTGATATTCTTTATATCGAAGGACAGGGAGATTATCTCAGGATAATCTGCATAAAAGAAAAAATAATGACCCTGCAGAATTTCAAACGCATGGAAGAAATACTGCCGGATGACAATTTCATCAGGGTACATAAATCCTATATCGTGGCCTTGAATAAAATTGACAGCATTGAACGCAACCGGATCAAAATAGGAGCAAAATACATACCCATAAGCGAGACCTATAAAAAAACTTTTCACCTGGCGCTGGAAAGAAAAGGATTGCTTTAAAAGAGGCCGTCTAAAAAGTCTAACCCCGGCAGGACCGGGGTCAGAGGCTGTAAGAAGCAATTGGAAACCATGAAAAATTATTGTTTTTATGAGGTGCTTTCAGGTCTTCCTTACTGAAGCTTAAATGTAATGGGTAAAAAATATCTTACCCTTACCGGTTTTCCGCGTTGTTTTCCGGGGGTCCATTTTGGTGATTTAGTGATTACCCTCAAAACTTCATTTTCGAGAAGCTCATGAGGACTGCGTTCTACGTCAAAGCTGCTCAGGCTACCGTCTTTTTCTACTACAAATTCCACTGTTACCTTGCCATCAATGCCATATTCTGCTGCTTTTGGCGGGTATTTTAGGTTTTGATATACATAGCTTGCAAAGTTTTCAAGTCCGCCCCCATTGAATTGAGGCATGTCAGCTACGAAAACAAAGATCTCATCAGTGGTTTCTTCCGGTTCTTCAGGAAAATAGTCGTAAGGGTTTATCATCTCTTCCTGACTTGTTTCTGAAGACCAATCCATGTCTACAGGTTCAATTTCATAGGTGTTTTCACGGATGTTAAAATCCAGGGGCTGAACAGGAGGTGGAGGTGCCGGAGGTGGAGGTACATCCCGGAAGGTGTTGATGATGTCTTCATCCAAAGGTGTAAGCATTCCCATTTGCTGAACAGGAGTTGAGTTTTTACCCCTGGTAGTCCATTCAAAAGCAATTAAAGCCAGTGTCATAGCAACCAGTAAACCAATCTGAAAGAATATGGTCTTTTTGTTTTCAAGATTCGCTCGTTCTGTTTTTTTTGTTTCCATGATGGTAAATTTAAATTCAACAATGTGAGCGCGCTTACTATATAGATGCAGGTAATTTTATAATTCCATAAACGGATTATTTTTTATGATAAAAATCATATTTAATATTTAATT
>CAZZBU010000002.1:0-85416 GCA_964652315.1 uncultured Bacteroidales bacterium | reverse complement strand
CCATTAAATATAAACCGGCGGAAGATGATCCGGTACCGGCAACAGCCACACTGGAGGAGCTGGCTTTTCTTGATACCATTAACAACAAACTGGCATCAGATTACTGGCCTGGATTTAATGTGAGAAAAAGTTTGAGGCTGCAGAAGCCACGCACCGGTTTTTGAAGGATTACCCTTACGATAAGGATTCATTCACAGCCTTATGGTTGCAAGAAGGAAAACACCTTGGAAATGCCCTGGCAGAAGAAAACATGGAACGGATAGTGGCTTATGCGGACAGTTTCTTGATGGTCAGGGATAAGCGCCGGGCTGAATCCAATCTACAGTCACCACAGGTAGAGGCAGAAAAGAGCCTGGAATGGCTGGAAGGCATGGCAAAATATACGGAATATACAAGCTACAAGATGGCTCTGAACATGGATAACACCCCCTATACATTCAAAGAAAAAAATGCCTACTGGCAGTTGGAACAAACCCAGCAACTAAAAAAACTGGGGAAGCAGAGTGGCGATCAGCGCTTTTACCATAGTGGTTGTGCCATGGCCATGATACTGGATAAACTGAATCCCGCATGGAGAGCTAAAATCATGGCGGATGGAGTGTTTTTGGAGGATTTGTTGAGGGAGAAGGTCTAATCTGTTCCACTGGCTCATTTTATGACCGGATACAGCATGTCCGCTCGAGCCATGTGGGGGGTACTATAATTTATCATCCATCGTCAGAAGCCCATTTTCAATCAGCAATGCACCTTATCATCAATACCGCACATACAACAGCAAAAACATTGACAACGGGTATAATAATAACTGCCGGGATGATGTTTACGCCTGCCAGTCCCATGGCGATGATTTTGGCGGTCAGGGCAGTCATAAGCAGGGATAAAAACACAATGTAGGGTATACCAAAAAGGTAGCCGGTTGCCATTTTGCGTTTAAGCAATAACCCGACTACAAAGGATATGGGCAGGAGCAGGCCAAGGTCGAATCCCTGCACAATAAGGGTGGTGTAATGATCGAGTCCTGCCGGGTATATGCTGCCATCCAGCAGCGGGGGTACAACTTCTCCCAGCCATAAAAGGGCAATCAGAATGGCATTTACCATGAGGAAGATGCCTACAGGTTTTGAAGGTGCTTTGGCAGAAAACATCGCGGGAATATCAGCAATTTTAAACGAAAAAAGTGACAGAAAAAGGGCAAAAAAACTGAGACCGAATAAGGCTACATACCCAAGGAACATGATATTGTACATTCCCATGGCGGTGTAAAACATAAAGGTAACCAGAAAATACAAAAAGGTACCAGATAACACGAAGCCGGCTTTTATTGAATTGCGGCGGTAATAAACCAAACTTATTAACAACAAGGGTATACCGATAAACAGGGTCACATAATCCTGGGCAATGCCCTGAATGGCCACATCAGCCGACATGTGGCGGTATACTCCCTGACCATATATCTTCACTACTTCTCCCCTGATGGATTCATAGTCAAAAACACCCGGACCGCCGGATGAGAAAATGCCAAAGGAGGTGGTCACCGCTGAAATGATGACAATGAGTATCGTAAGGATAGTAATGGAACGTTTATGTTTCATGGTAATGACAAATAATTAACAACATGATTTTTGATTGGGACGAATATAAGTATAAAAAAACAATCAACTAAAATGCAAAAAGTGCTTACCCTCTTCAAAACCACGGTTTACAAGAAAATCATGAATTTGCCTGCGGATGTTGGTGTGTTTCATGTAAACCAGCACAAAACATTCGTTTGCCGAAGGAATATCTTCGTAATACACTACCGGTGTGTCGAGCTTGCGGTTTATTTTGGTATCAATAAAAAAATCAACTTCGATCCCTTCTGCTTCAATAAATCTCAGCCATCTGCGGGAAATGCGGCTGGCACCCCACACGGCAACTTTGGGATGGCAGGGATTGACCTCCTCCAGGTGCCAGGCCAGGTATTGACTTTTAATGCGGTAAAATGCCTCTTCCTTATAAATGGGGTGAGTGCGCGTCAGACGACTATCGGAATCATGCCATTCCAGGATTGCTTCCGGTACCTTTCCAATCTTCACACCCTGTCCTAACCAACGGAGCCACATTTCATAATCTTCCGGGAAATCACCATGCCTGTACAATCCAAGCTTTTTGCCAACTTCCCTGCGCCATAGGGCTGTGGGATTAACGATCGGTGATTCGATGAAACGCTGATATATTATTTTTTCATAGGTATCAACAGCATTTACCCAGCTAACGTATCGCTTGAAACCCGCTGTTGCCTTTAGGGTGGTTTTATAGATCACCTTACCGGATACGACGTCATAATCCGGGTTATCTCGTAAAAAGCGATGTTGCAGTTCCAATCGTTCAGGCAGAGCCACGTCATCGGCATCCATTCGGGCTACATATTTTCCTGATGCAACTTCTGCAGCTGCATTGGAGGCATAAGTAACTCCCTGCCTCGTTTCTGTGATTAGTCTGAACCGGTTATCCTTCCTGCGCCACAATTTAGCAATCTCGCGGCTGCCATCCGTAGAATTGTTATCTGCCAGTATGCATTCCCAATCGGTATATGCTTGATTCGCAATGCTGGATATCGACCGGCCCAGGGTATCACGGGCATTATAAAAGGGAAGAATGACTGATATTTTTGGGGATTGTGACATTCATGGCAAATGTATGGTTTAATTTATTTAGTTTTGATGCTCAATGTTTTTTAAAAGTTTTTTGTTTACTGGTAAAACTTAAAGCTCGTTGTATCACTTTATTTATAGCCGCTCTAAATTGATGCCCGGATACCTGTTTCCTGGATATTCAGACCGCCTTAACGTAAGGAATTTTTCTATATTTGAAACGAATACACCCGTTTTCCTTAAGGGTTTAAAATGCTTTTCCATTATTATGAAGCGAACACCAAAATATAGTGCAATTACCAATTTTGTATTGCACCTGCATCCGGTAAAAATTGATAAACGTGCCATTGTCTTTAACCGTACCTTTGGATTAGGTGGAATAGCTGCTTTGCTAATTACACTGCTGTTTATTACCGGTCTTCTACTGAAATTTGTTTATATCCCATCAGCTGGTAATGCTTATGACTCCATACTGAAGCTTCAAAATGAGTTAATATTTGGCAGGCTTCTCAGAAACTTCCATTACTGGAGTGCGATGCTTTTGGTGGTTATAAGTTTCCTGCATCTGGTCAGGGTTTTTTATTCGCAATCACTTTTCAATAAGCGCAGAAAAAACTGGCTTTATGGATTAGCACTAATGTTTTTGGTAGTGTCTGCCAACTTCACAGGCTATCTCATGCCCTGGGATCAGCTTTCGTACTGGGCTGTAACCATCATGACAAATATGATAAGCTACATCCCTTTTGTTGGTGGGAGCCTGGCGGATCTTATAAGAGATGGCGAAACAGTAAATGAAAATACCTTGCTTCGCTTTTATCATTTTCATACCGGACTGCTGCCGATACTATTGGTTTTCTTTATGACCATGCATTTCTGGCTTGTCCGTAAAGCCGGAGGCATAGCCCTCCCTGCCAGGAAAGACATTGAAAAAACCGAGACACATCCTTATCTGACCTCCAAAGAAGCTGTTGTAGCTCTGGTTACAATATGCGTCCTTTTTATTTTTTCAGTTTTTGCAGACGCCCCTCTTCTGGAAAAAGCAAAACCAATGGTGAGCCCAAACCCAAACAAAGCGCCCTGGTATTTCATGGGCTTTCAGGAGCTCCTGATGCATGTACACCCGGTATTTGGCTCATTTTTCATTCCCACAGCAGTTATCATCTTTTTTATACTCATCCCATATCTTGACTATCCTCAACTCAATACCGGCACCTGGTTTCATTCTGAAAACGGAAAAAAAATTACGCTCTTTTCAGCAATTTTCACCGCCATATTCACCTTTACTTTTATCCTCCTGAGTGATATTATTGCTGCCAATAGCAATTATATGATTACCTGGCACCCATTCATCAGTACAGGTGTAATTCCAACCCTGCTTTACCTGATGCCGGCCGGTGCTTTTTTATTGTTTTTAAAGCAAAGAAAACAAGCAAACAAAATTGAGCTAGTAATTGCATCTGTCACCATCATCCTTGGGGCATATATCACCATGATGCTAACAGGCAGCCTATTGAGAGGAGAAAATATGCAATTAATATTTTTATGATATCATAACAAGAGAATACCATGCATAGTACAAATGAAATATCCATAAAACCAATTGAACAGTGTCATGAGCAAGGCGAAGCAATCTTTTTTTCAGGAACTTAGTTTCTCCGAACAGTAGTGATTAAAAATAAATATTTACCAATGATCAAAAGAACGTTTAACCGCAGGAAATTTTTTAGAAATTTTTTTTACGCCTTACTCTCCCTGCAATTTATTTTCATTTTCTATCGGTTACTAAAGCCCGGAAAAAGAAATTTATCCCATATAAATTTATTTGAAGCCGGTGACATTTCATTTTTTGAAAAAGGCAAAATGTATCCTTATGGCTCATCTCAGTTTTACCTTTACAGGCTGAAGGATGGAGGCTTTTTGGCTGTTTCATCGAAATGCACTCATTTAGGCTGCACGGTACAATACAATTCTGCCAGCCACCAGTTTGAATGCCCATGCCATGCCTCTGTTTTTAACGAAAGTGGAGAGGTACTTTCGCCTCCCGCTAACCGTGCCCTTGATTATTATCCTGTAAGCTTTAGCAATAATAAGGTGTATGTAGATACAAACCAACCTGTCAGACGCCAAAGATTCGATAATTCACAAGTAAAGTACGCTTAATCATGGATATTTCAAGTTATAAGAGAAGCCTGCGAATACTGGGATTGGTTGCTGTTTTAATGTTTCCTGCATATATCCTTATAAAGACAATTTTCTTTTGGACTGAAGAGCCTCCACTTGATAAAGAAACTTCATTTGTGGGTAAAGAAAGCTGCCGTGAATGTCATCTGGGAGAATATAACGACTGGGTGGGTTCTCATCACGACAGGGCCATGGATGTGGCAAATGATTCCACTGTTTTGGGTGATTTCTCAGGCATAACCATCAACGCCCGTGGAAACACACATAAAATGTACCGGAAAGGCGATGGCTTTTTTGTATACACCGATGGCGAAGACGGCAGCATGCGGGATTTTGAGGTGAAATATGTTTTTGGTTTCACACCGCTACAGCAATACCTGGTAGAATTTGAGGGCGGCAGATTGCAGACCCTTCCCCTTACATGGAACACCTTAGATAGTGCATGGTACCACATGGCTGACTCAATCTATAAAAACGAAATAATTGACCATAACAACTGGCTTCATTGGACCAATCAGGCCCAAAACTGGAATGGAATGTGTGCTGAATGCCACTCTACAAACCTGATAAAGGGGTATAATCACGAGACTGACAGTTATCACACTACGTACTCAGAAATTGATGTGAGCTGTGAAGCCTGCCACGGACCGGGCTCAAAACATGTGGAATGGGCAAATTTACCGGAATATTCACGTGAAGGGTTTATCAACTATGGCCTGGAGGTTAAAACAAGCAATATCGACCAGGTGCACTATGTTGACAATTGTGTACGGTGCCATTCACGCAAGCACTCGTTAGGCGATTTTGATCATTCAACCCGAAGCATTTACGATCACAGCATACCAGATCTCCCCGATGAGCCAGCCTGGTATATCGATGGCCAGATATTAGACGAAGATTATGTGTATGCCTCCTTCCTTCAAAGTAAGATGTATGAAAGAGAGGTGCAATGCAATGATTGCCACAATGTACACAGTACACAATTGTTGTTTGAAGGCAATGATTTGTGCCTACAGTGCCATCAGGCTGAAACCTACGATAACTATACCCATCATTTTCATAAGGAAGCCGGTATGCCCGGAGAATCTGTTATTTCAGAATCGGGAGTTACGTTTGAGGTTGGGTCCGGTACAGAGTGCATCAATTGCCACATGCACGGCAGGTATTATATGGGTGTGGATTATCGCAGGGATCACAGTTTCCGGATTCCGCGCCCCGATTTATCCATCAAACATGGAACACCCAATGCCTGCAATCAATGCCACATCAATGAAAGCAACCAGTGGGCAGATAATTACATCACCCGGTGGTTTGGTGAAAGCCGGAGATACCATTATTCCGAAGCACTGGCAGGGGCAAAAAACCAGAAACCTGGTGCTTTAGATGAACTGGCAGCCATTCTGGAAAACGAATTGTATCCACCAAATATCCGGAGTCTGGCCCTGGAAAAAATTGGCATTTATTACCAGGATTCTGTTTCGGATTTATCTGAAAAATATATCAACCACCTGAACCCTTCTTTCCGGCTTTCATCCATTCGTTCGATGCATGCACCGAGTGAAAGAAACATCCCCATCTTGTTAAATTCGCTCAAAGATGACATCAAAGCAGTTCGATGCGAAGCCGTGCAAAGGCTGATGCAGATTGGAGAGGATCGAATCCCTGATGATTACTTAGAACTCTACCAGATAGTCTTAAAAGAATACGAACAAGTGCTATTTTTTAATGCTGATTTTCCAACCGGAAAAGTAAACCTGGGTAATTTTTATTCCAGACAGAATAAACTGCACCTGGCTGAAAAATATTATCTAAGTGCCCTGGAGCAGGATAATGAGCTGTATTATATTAAGCTAAACCTGGCCTACCTTTATAACCGCCTCAATCAGAACGAAAAAGCAGAAAAATTGTTCCGTGATTACCTGAAACAGGAGCCTGAGGATGCAGAAACTCTATACTCGCTTGGTTTGTTATTAACCGAGATGGGTAAATACAAAGAATCGTTATCTACCCTGCTAAATGTCGTGGAAATGACACCTGAGCGTCCAAGGGTGAATCATAACATTGCAATGATGTATGATTTTATGAAAGACAAAGAAAAAGCAGAGGAATATCTGAAAAAAGAAATTGAAGCAACTGCTGACTTAAACAGCCACATGGAATTAATGAAATTTTATATTGACAATAACCAGTTAGAAAAAGCGCTTGAGTATGGCAATAAAATATTAGAAGAATATCCTGAAGCCGGGCAGGTAAAACAAGCGGTGGAAGCTATCAGCAACCGGCTTTAACCATCCCTGTTGCTAGCATTTGCTGAGCAATTAAATCAGTCCAGAACAGCATTAAACACAAGTGTGTTTGACAGCTTTTCTATTCCGGGTATCAAATTGTTAATGATATTCACCATGTTTTCCACATCAAGTTTATCTATCTCATCGTCAACCTTATGATAATAAGGATAATTAGAAAATTCAAACGTTGAAAGACTATGGGCAGGAATATGAAGGACACTGTAAAAAGGATAATTATCGGATAAGGCGAAAACCCCCATTCTCTGATCCAGATCAGTACTAACCAGGACCGTATCCTTTGACAATTCATTGAAAACAAGGGGCAACGTAGAACGGGTAAAACCTGATGCATATACTTTTCCAGGCTCATTTTCAAGGGGTGTACCAATCATATCAATATTAATCATTGCTTTTGGCATGATGCTGTCTTTGCGCAATCGGATAGCCAGGCTGTTTGAGCCGTGCAAACCTGTTTCTTCGCCGTCAAACAAAGCAATGATCAACGTCCGCCCGTTCGTTTTCACCTCGCTGAAATACCGGGCAATATTAAGTATTGCACTTACACCGCTGGCATTATCATTGGCCCCGTTGGCAATGCTATCACCTGATGCGGTAAACTTCACACCAAGATGATCAAAATGGGCTCCCAGCACAATGATTTCATCCTTCAACTCAGGATGATTCCCTTCAAGGTAACCCACCACATTGGCCCCCGGAACGCGTGTTGTCTCCAGGCTGTCATAGTATGTTTCAAAATAGGGCTTAATGCCATGTTTTTTGAGGTAATCAACGAGATAAGCAGCAGCTTTTGCACCACCAGGTGTACCCAGGGCCCTGCCTTTGAGGCTGTCGTGGGCCAATACATGTATTATTGACATAACCTCTGTGGAGTCAATCTTAAAAGGTGTAACTGCCGGTGCTATCTCTACAGATTTTTTGGTTGAGAAGCATGAAACCTGACTAAGCACAGCAACAGCAATGAAATAATATAACCAGGGATAATTTTTATACAAAGTTCTCACAGCGGAAGGGATTTAAGGATTAATATTATATCAGCAAATCTAATAATTTTTGTCTGGTTGAAAAACTGATGAAACCTTTACATCTCAAAACGTAAAATGACTGAAAATAACGTTATCTGCACGCAAAACAATCTGAAATGCGATTTTTTATACAGCAATGATTTAAAAAATGAATGTATATTCCCTGGTGCTGAAATTTTTTTAAATACTTTATTTAGCTTCTTTCATTGATAGGGTAATACGTTTACGTACCACATCGCAGTCAAGGACCTTTACCTTAACATGTTCGTGTAGTTTCACTATTTCATTCGGATCGCTGATATACCTGTCGGCTAATTGTGAGATATGCACCAGCCCATCCTGTTTCACTCCGATATCAACAAAAGCACCAAAATTGGTAATGTTGGTAACAATACCCGGCAATATCATTCCTGCTTTTACATCTTCTATCTTTCTGACATCCTCCGAGAATTCAAAAACTTTGATTTTGCTTCTGGGATCCAGGCCAGGTTTAGCCAGTTCCTTCAAAATATCCATCAGTGTTGGAAGACCAACATCAGTAGTCATGTACTTTTTAGGATCAATGGCTTTTCTTTTGGTTTCATCTTTTAACAAATCATGCACTGTACAACCAACATCTTTCGCCATTTTTTCAACAATATGATAACTCTCTGGATGTACAGCACTATCATCCAATGGGTTATCGGCCTTTTTGATGCGCAGAAAACCGGCGGACTGCTCAAATGCTTTTGCGCCCATCCGCGGTACTTCCAATAAGGCAGACCGGGAGTTAAATGCCCCATTTTTTTTACGGTAATCAACAATATTTTGCGCCAGGGCAGGACCAAGTCCAGACACAAAGGTTAACAAGTGCTTACTTGCCGTATTCAGGTTTACCCCCACAAGGTTCACACAGCTTTCCACTACTTTTTGCAGGCCCTCAGCCAGCCGGGTTTGGTCAACATCGTGTTGGTACTGCCCTACTCCAATTGACTTTGGTTCAATTTTAACCAATTCGGCCAGAGGATCCATTAAACGGCGCCCTATAGATACAGCACCACGCACCGTAACATCATATTGCGGAAACTCTTCGCGGGCCACTTTTGAAGCAGAATATATTGAAGCTCCGGCCTCACTTACAACAAATACCTGCACTTCTCGAGAAAACTTCATGCGTTTTACAAAGGCCTCTGTTTCCCGGCTGGCAGTACCGTTACCTATGGCAATGGCATCTATCTTATAGGATTCCACCGTGGATGATAGTTTTTTCGCTGCCTGACGGGTCTCAGCTTGTGGTTGATGCGGATAAATGGTGTCATTTCCCAGCAGGTTCCCCTGTTCATCAAGGCAAACTATTTTGCAGCCTGTACGATACCCGGGGTCAATGGCAAGTACCCGTTTCTGCCCAAGAGGTGGAGCCAGCAATAACTGACGGAGGTTTTCGGCAAATACCTGAATGGCTTCTTCATCAGCTTTTGCTTTTGAAGTAGCTTTGAACTCAGTTTCAATTGAAGGTCCAAGTAACCGCTTGTAGGAATCAGCAATGGCCATCTGCACTTCCTGCGAAACCTCAAAATATCCTTTAAGAAATAGTTCTTCGAGCTTTTCAAGCGCCTTTCCTTCATCAGGTTGTATGGATACCTTTAAGAAGCCCTCTTTTTCGCCACGACGGATTGCAAGCATTCGATGTGACTTACACCGTTTCAATGGTTCTGAGAATTCGAAATAATCGGTATATTTTTCGCCTTCCTGCTCTTTTCCTTTAATGATGCGTGAGGTGATGAGCGCTTCACGATCGAACAAATAACGCATGGATTGTCGTGCCATTTTGTTTTCACTAATCCATTCGGCGACAATATCGCGGGCACCCTGCAGGGCATCTTCAACTGTTGGAACATCTTTTGAAAGAAACTCCGCAGCTTTACCGGATATATTCATTTCCTTCTGCTTCATCAGTATGGCTGCTAGTGGTTCAAGACCTTTTTCCCTGGCAATGGAGGCGCGGGTTTTCCGTTTTGGTCTATAAGGGAGATACAAATCTTCCAGTTCTGTGCTGACGAATGTTTCCTCAATCTGCCGTTTTAGTTCGGATGTAAGTTTTCCTTGTTCCTCAATGGTCTTTAAAATTGTAATTTTGCGTTGTTCAAGTTCCTTAAGCTTGTTGTATTCATCAGCAATATTGGTAATTGCCACTTCGTCCAGGCTACCGGTCATCTCCTTTCGGTAGCGGCTAATGAAAGGAATGGTAGCCCCTTCATCAAGCAATTTAATGGTATTTCTTACCTGTTTTTCATCAATGGAAAACCTCCCTGAAATGATTTGCGCCAGTTTGCTGCTCATATCCTTATTACTTTAAAACTTTACGAAAAAAGCGGTCCCCTTGCCTACTGCTGAGTGTACTGCCACACTTCCTTTATGCAGCCGCATGATTTGCCTTGAAAGACTTAACCCGATGCCGGAACCTCCTTCTTTTGTTGTAAAAAAGGGTATAAAGATATGATTTATTATGTCATCCGGAATGCCCGGACCATTATCCTTTATAACGAGGACAATTTTACCATTTTTATTGTTATATCCCTGAATAACTATCTCTGGCTGTTGTTGTCCGGAAAGAGCCTGTAAAGCGTTCTTTAAAATATTGATGATGACTTGTTCAAAAAGATTTTCATCTGCTGACACAGATAATTCTTCATCAATTTTAATGATAACTTTTATATTATTCTTTTTCATTTCATCAGCAAGCAAGCGCAATATCCGGCGAACCACAAGGGATATATTTACCGGTTTAAAATGCGGGTTTGGTAAATTTGTAAGGCTTCGATAGTGTTTAACAAAACGCACCAATCCCTTACCGCGTTCATCAATAAGATCAAGGCCAGCAATAATTTCCTCATTTAAATCGCCGGTTATTTCATTGGATGATTTTATTGTTTCTTCGTTTTTTAATAGTCGTTTCAAAGAGTTCGTCAGGGTATTGATTGGTGTTATAGAGTTCATTATTTCATGTGTAAGCACCCTGATCAGTTTTTGCCAGGATTCCAGTTCCTTATCTTCAAGGGCATTTCGAATGTCCTGGAAAGACACCAGGGTGATTTTTTTATTATCGATGACAAAGTAACTGGCTTTTACTGATAAATGAAGGATTTCATCGCCATGATTCAATCGATAAATGAGTGGTTTGTCTGGTTCCAGATCACAGATAAACCTATCCATTCCCTGGCTAACACGACTCAAATCACGAATGTTGTAAAGCGCCGGGATGCGCAATAAATTACGGGCCGCCTGGTTGCTTAATTCTATGTTCCCCCTGGCATCAAATGATATTAACCCAACACCCACATTTTCAATAATGTATCTGATATAATGAAACTGCTTTTCCTTTTCGATTTTTACATGGTTGATTATTTCACGGATTTCGCGGAAATAACTATGTAAATCACTGATTGGGGAAATGTCAGCAGCAGTATTGATGCTCATGCTGCCATCGGCTTCTTTTAAGGATAATAAAAAATCCGACAGGTAGTGGTTGGTACGATTCAGGTATTTAAGCAGGGCATACCCCTGAAAAATCAATAATAACAGAAATATCAGAAAGAGCTTTCCGGCGTTATTCTGAAAATAAAAATACCCCAGCATGAGGCTGGTTAAAACAATAAACACTACCCTAAGCAGTACCTGGATGTAATACCGCTTATAAATCATACTTGTCAATTTTTGAGTAAAGCGTCTTACGGGTGATTCCCAGCTCCCTGGCTGTAATGCTCAGGTTTCGATCATTTTTTTTCAATGCCCGGGCAATGGTCCGCTTTTCCATCTCTTCGAGGTTATATATTTCAGGTTCATCCGTAACATCATCTTCTGCATTGGCAAAACTAAAGCTCTCTGCATCACACACATTACCCTCACAAAGGATTATTGCCTTTTCCATGGCATGTTGCAATTCCCGGATGTTGCCCGGCCAATTGTAGTTTAGAAGCAAGCGTTTGGCTTCTGCTGTGATTCCATCAAAGCTACGCTGATATTTTTTAGCATATTTTTCAAGAAAAAATTCAGCCAGCAAAATAATGTCTTCACCACGCTTGCGTAAAGGCGGTACATGGATCTCAATGGTATTAAGACGAAAAAGTAAATCTTCACGAAAAGTATTGGCTGACACCATGTCATAGATCGGACGGTTTGTTGCGGATAACAAACGGATATCAATAGCTGTTTCCCGGTTGGAGCCTAAAGGAATAATTTTTCTGCTCTGTAGTGCAGATAATAATTTTGTTTGTGCCCTCATGGTAAGATTTCCTATTTCATCAAGGAACAAAGTGCCTCCGGAGGCCAGTTCAAAGCGTCCTTTGCGATCTTCGTGTGCCGAGGTAAAGGCTCCTTTTACATGACCGAAAAGTTCACTCTCCATCAGGGTTTCACTCAGGGATGCAATATCAACAGAGAGAAAGGTGTTTTTACGCCGTAAGGATCTGCGATGCACCTCCCGGGCAATCAACTCCTTTCCAGTTCCGTTTTCACCGAGAATAAGCACATTAGCTTCTGTACCCGATACTTTGCTTATGGTGTCGATCACCTTTTTCATCTCATCAGATTCTCCGATAATGGTTGAGAATGCTTTGTCGTATGCTGATTGGTAAACCTTCTCCTTGTCGACGAGTTTTTTAATTTTTGTTTTCTGCTGTTTTAGCCTAAGTGCATTATGAAGTGTTGCTAAAAGCTTTTCATCATTCCAGGGTTTAAGAATAAAATCAGTCGCGCCCTCTTTAATTCCTTTTACAGCAAGTTCCACATCACCGTAAGCAGTAATTAATATAACCACTATATCCGGATCCAACTTCATAATTTCACGCAGCCAGAAAATCCCTTCGTTTCCACTATTAATGCCTGCTGAAAAGTTCATGTCTAGCAATATAACATCAATGGATTGCTGTCTGAGAATGCTGGGTATCTGGTTAGGCGATTTAATAGTAATGACCTCAGTGAATTCAAACTTCAGGGAAAAATTGAGTGATTTTAAGATCCCTTCGTTATCATCAACAACCAGTATATTCCCATGTTTTTTGGCCATCTTGATTATTTGCCTTTCGCTAAAAAGCGAATAAAATGTTATTATCCAAAGATAAACTTTTTAACAGATTTGCTATCGGTTCATTATTTTCAATGGGAATAAGGGTGAATTGAACCCTGATTTTTTATTTTTGTTTGTTTTACATTCAATTTAAAATAATAATTAATGCTAACAATATTGTCTCCTGCAAAAAAACTGGATTTTACACCGCAAAACAAAACCAATCATTATACGGTTGCTGATCATTTATCAAAATCGGTTAAAATCATGGATCAGCTAAAAAAAATGTCAAAAAAAGACATTGCTGAATTGATGAACCTCAGCGAAAAACTTGCCAATGAAAATTATGAGCGTAATCTGACGTGGAATAACGATTTTTCTCCGGAAAATGCCAAACAGGCTATTCTTACGTTTAACGGAGAGGTTTACAATGGGTTAAAAGCTGAAACCCTAACGGAAGAAGAACTATTATACGCCCAGGATCATGTCCGCATTCTGAGTGGACTACATGGCGTACTCCGCCCACTGGACTTAATTAAACCCTATCGGTTGGAAATGGGCACAAAGCTGGCTGTAAACGGGCATAAAAATCTAACAGAATACTGGAAAGACACTATCACTGACGACATTGTGAAGGTTCTAAACAAGGAAAAGGTATTGATTAACCTGGCTTCCAATGAATATACCAAACCCATAAATTTTAAGATAGTGAATGCTAAAATCATCACCCCAGTATTTAAAGACTACAAAAACGGAAAATACAAGCCGCTTTTTGTTTATGTGAAAAAAGCCAGGGGCATGATGACGCGTTTTATTGTAAAAAACAGGATAGAAGATCCTGAACAACTAAAAAACTTTGAAGAGGAAGGATATTTTTATAATGAAACAATGTCAACAGGTAAAGAATTTGTATTTACCAGGGGATAAAAAAAGCCGCCTTAAAAAGGCAGCTTAATAAGCATATAAACCTGAATATATCTTATTCGGCAAGGTCAGAAGCTGGGGCATGAATTGCAAACTTCAGTTGACCTTTGATGTATAAAGTATCGTTAATGGGAGCTGTGCTAACACCTTTTGCCCTGAGCGTATACTGATTGTGTTCAAGAAAGGGCAGCAATTCTTCGGGCATTACCTTGCAGGTAATTTTTCGTGCTCCGGCAGGAATTGAATCTGCCACAGCAATCACAGTTTCAGGCAATCCATCTACTTCAATGGTTGCTTCCAGGCACTCAAAGAAATCAAAATTCACTGTTTCATCTTCATTTAAAAGCTCAATGGTAGCCTCCTTTAATTTCACCGAGGTAAGCTCATCCAGGGTTAAATCATTTTCTGCAAGCGTACTGTCCAGTTCCGAATCAACAATGCTGGTTGCAAAAATCTGTTCACCTGTGACGTCGGTTGGCAATACAGTAAACTCAACCGTGGTAGTATCTGTATCTATTTCCAAACCTAAATCAAGCAGACCTTCACAACTAGTAACTGCAAATGCCAAAACGATTCCGGTAATCAAAGTAATTCTTTTTCCAATCATGATGCTTTTTTTTGTTTAACCCAATTATTTCTTTGTAAGTTTTACTCCTGAAAAGTTTAAAAGTTATATGATTAAGAGTGATTTAAATCACCGGAGAGGGCTAGGTTTGATGAGTTAGACATTTTATTGGATGAATGCAGGATTTTGTTTATTAACCCAAATCCAGTGCGAAACAACGGCTGAGCGTTTCGCGGTTGATTTCTTCTTTATTGATGTATGCACGTGCACCTGCCAGAATCATTCGCGAAAGAACCTGATGCTCTTTATGAAAAGATACAGCAATAATTTTAATATATCTGTAGTATTCGGTAATTATTCTTGTTAATTCCTCTCCATTTTTTTCCGGCATATCAAAATCCATGAAAACAATTTCAACCTTATTTTTAACCAAAACATTCAGGCATTCTTCAGCATTAGAAGCTGTATAGATGTTTTCAATTTTTTCGGAAAAATAAAACATTAAAATTGTATGAAATGACTCAATAAACCTGGCATTGTCATCGACAATAAGAATATTATATTTCATATACTAGAGACTAATTTAAAATAATGACATCAATAAAACCCGGCAATGGTTTGTGATAATTTTAATCTGCATTGCCTCATATCCAAAAAAAAAAGATACCGTATTGAAGGTATCCTTTTAATGTTTATTCGCTATTGGCTAATGCCATATTCTCCAGTGAAGTACTGACTTTAAGTCCGCTCTTTCGAGCGTTCTCAGAATTATAATAAAACTTCAGTTTACCTTCGACTAACGTAAAGCTGATTACTGCACCTTTATTTATTAATTCCTTATCCTCGGTAATAATTAAAGTATTTGTACCATACAGTTTATTAAGAATAGCATCAAAATTATTCTTCTCAGAATCTGCAACAAATAAAATATTGCATTTCGATATACTGGAAACATCATCAAAACTCTTGACGTAAAATTCCTGATTACCAGTCTTTTTATTTCTCACGAACATTTCCATTTCATAATTCAGAGAGGTATTGCCAATAGTGCCAATAACAAAATTCCCACTCCGGTATTCTTCCGGCCATTCTACAAGACGTGAAAAATTGTAAATATACATGGCCATAAATTTATTAACCTGTGAAAATGCACCAGTAACGGCAAACACACTTATCGCAATAATAACAATTAGCTTTTTCATATACATATATAATTAGCTTTTCAACTATCTATAATTAGTTAAAGTCAAAAATAACTCAGCCAATTAAAGTGCAGAAGGGAGAATTCAACCATTATTCAAGTTTTTTCACCCAAATTCTATTGGGTGAATTCACTCACACATGATGGATAAGGTTAGATTCTTACCAGATTGTGTTTGATAGCGTATACCAAAAGTTTTAAGGAATTATTTGTATTGGTTTTGGTCAGAAGATTTGCGCGATGCCGCTCCACAGTCCTGAAACTTATATATAACTGGTCAGCAATTTCCTGAGTGGACAAACCTTTGGCCAGCAGTTGCAGAATTTCCATTTCGCGGCTTGTAAAAGCATCTTCCGGATTTTGCTTTTTTTCGTTGACAAGTTTCAACAATAATTCCTGGGAAAAATAGGTTGAACCGGCATTGATGCGGTTTATCGCTGTTTGCAATTCATCAAAATTTGAATCCTTGAGTATAAATCCCTTTACTCCATTATCAATGAGCTTTTCATAATACTGTTTATCATCATACATTGAAAGTATCAGTATATTCATTGTGGCGTATTTTTCCATGACCCTTTTTGACAACTCAAGGCCATTCATTCCGGGCATGTGAATATCCATCAGAATCAAATCAGGAGTAATCAGTTTTAGAAGATCCAATGCCTCTTCACCATTTGATGCTTCGCCTATGACACGATAGTCACCAGAAGCTTCAAGCAACACCTTCAGCCCGTTGCGAAATATTTCATGATCGTCAATCAGGATTAACTCGGTCATGCAATGATTTTTATAATTAGTAAATTTAATTCATCACGGAAAATGACAGCCATAATTTTTCATTAAAATGTGTCGGCATTTGTTTTAAGGACAAATTCCACCCCCTTTTCTTTGTTTTTTATAAATTTATAATTTCCTCCTATTGTTTTTGCCCGGTTTAAAATATTTAACAACCCTATTCCACCGGTCTTTTTTTCTATTTCTCTATCAAAATCAAAACCTACACCATCATCTTTGTATAACAATACAAGCACGTGGTCTTTTCTGTCATAGGTCAACTCGATATTAATTAGACCAGCTTTTGCGTGTTTTAAGGTGTTATTTATTAATTCCTTTAGTATACGATAGTAGACAATTTCAGTATTCGACTGAAAACGCTCTTTGGTTATATCTGAGTAAAATTCAACCTTTATAAGATTACCAGTGTTTTCCAATAAGGATTCAATGGCCGTACGCAAACCAAAATTATTAAGAATGTGAGGACTAAGGGCATTTGATGTGCGCCGAACCGTAGCAATGGTTTCCGTAATCAGAGAAAGGCACATATTGATAAAGGTATTCAACTTTTGGGTATCTTTTATTTCCGACAGGGTTGACAGGTACATTTTGAGACTGGATAACAATGGCCCTACTTCATCGTGCAAATCCTGAGCAAAGCGCATCCTTTCCTTCTCTTCAGTCTGAATAATGGTTTCAAGCAGCTTTTTCTCTACATATTTCCGATCGGTAATGTCGCGGATAATGGCAAGCACAAAGACTTCCTCATTTAGTAACAGGGAGTTCAGACTAACTTCGGAATAAAAAAGACTGCCATCAAAGCGACGGTATTGCCATTCAAAAATTTTTGTACGTCCACCCTTCACAATACTGAGTTTTTTCAGGGAAAGATCACGGGAAACGGTGCCGTCAGGTTGGTTTTCGGGAAAAAGCCTGTGCAGTGGCAATCCAATTAAATCATTGGGTTCGCAACGGAACATAGTGTGACTTATGCTGTTGGCTTCCATTATTATATCGTCCTTCAACAGGAGAATGGCATCATTGGCTGTCTCGTATAGTAAGCGGTATCGTTTTTCATTTTCTTCCAGCGCTTTGTTCTGTTCTTGTAAGCTTCTCACCAAAGCCTGGTTCCTATGTTTAAGATTATAGGCCTCCAGCGCATTATCCAGGGTTATTTCCACATCCTGCCTTTTCCAGGGTTTTGTAATGTAACGGTACACCTCACCCTTGTTGATTGCATTCAGGACATCATTCTCATTTGTGTAAGCAGTGAGGATTATCCGTATAATATCAGGATACTGATTTTTAACTTTACCAAAAAATTCAACACCTGTCATTTTTGGCATGCGTTGATCCGAGATTATAACATGTACTTCCTGGTTTTGTAGAATTTCAAATGCATCCAATGCAGATAGAGTTGTTACCACATTGTATTTCCGATAAAAAGCAAGATGGAAATTTTCCAGATTAATTTTTTCATCATCAATATAAAGGATGGTATATTTTTCAGGCATTTCCATATATTCAATTTACAGGTAAAAATATAGTAAAGGTAGTCCCTTTCCCAATTTCGCTACTGACAATAATCTCTCCTCTGTGATCTTTTACTATTTTATAGCTGATTGATAATCCAAGTCCAGTACCTTTACCCACGTCTTTTGTTGTAAAGAAGGGTTCAAATACTTTATTCAGGTTCTCTGATTGAATCCCATACCCGGTATCAGAAATTACGATTCTTATTTGTTTTTCGTTTTTCGGATTAAATCCGGTGCTTATCGTAATTCTTCCATGATCCTTTATAGCCTCAGTAGCATTTGCCAGAATATTCATAAACACCTGGTTTATAGAGCCAGGGCTACAGGGTATTTCTGGAATATTGCCATAGTTACGCTCAACTTCAATCCGGTTTTTTATCCTGGTTCGCAGAATTACCAGGGTTGAATCTATGCCTTCATGGATATCATAATTCTGAATGTGTCGTGTATCGGATTGGCTGAAATTACGAAGACTTTTTATGATTTCAGTTGTACGCTCGACACCTGTTTCGATGTTATTCATTATGAGGTTAAGGTTTTCTCCCAACTTGTCGAAGCCGACCTCTTTCTTTAATATTTCAATTTCTTTCAGCGCAGCGTCCAAATTATCCGTTCTGATGTTTTTATAAGCGTTTACGATTTCCAGGAACGTTTCATTCAGTACCCGTAATCCCATTAGTCCGGAACTTATAAAATTAACCGGATTATTAATTTCATGGGCTACTCCAGCCGTAAGGATCCCCAGCGAGGCCATTTTTTCAGATTGTATCAGCTGGGTTTGCGTCAATTTCAGTTTTTGCAGGGCTCCTTCAAGTTCCTGTTTTTGTGCATGAAGTTTTTTGTTTTTCTGTGCCAGACTGATATTAACCTTAGAAAGTTCTTCGTAAAGTACTTGAATTTCCTGAGTACGGATTTCAACCATTTCTTCAAGGTGCTCCTGATGCTTTTTCAGTTCCTTTTCCATGTATTTCCGCTGGTTGATATCCATATTCACCCCAATTACGCCGGTAATTTTATTACCCTGATATACAGGCGCCAGAATTTCTCGAACATACACCCTTTGGTGATTTACAGGCTCCAGTGTTATGGTTTCTCTGTCAACAACTTTACCATTGAGCGCGTCAAGGTTGTTTTTGCGCCATGCCTGAAACTGTTCATCATTCAGAGCCTTATCACGGATTGTTTTTCCAAGCTGGTCACCCCAAATTTCCCTTGATTTCTCATTCTGAATAACCATTCTCATTTCCTGGTTACGAACCCATAAATCAAAGGGCATGCTATTGATAACTGAGTGGAGCAAAGAAGTTTGTTCCTGAATTTTCTGTTGTTGTGCCAAACGTTCAGTGATATCACGCAAAATGACCTGGATATTATCGTCAGTCAGTTTTTTTGATTTAGCCTCAAAATACACTTCTTTGCCTGTTTTCGAGATCAACGGTAAGGTATTTATGACTGTTTTTCCCTGGTTAAGAATACCAAAACGCAGGGGGTTGCCTTTGAGATATTCTTCATGAAAAAACCTGCTAACATGTACATCTTTCACTTCGCGCCAGCTATATCCCAATAAATCAAGCACACTCTGGTTGGCAGTTACTATCTTACCTTGCAGAGTAATAACCACAATCCCATCTGCAGCATTATCAAAGAGATTTTTCAAATAATCATTCTGGGTGGAATATTCCAGAATCTGTTTTTCAATCATGTTTTCGAGTTTAGTGCGGTATTCATCAAGCTCGGAAATCATTTGCTCCTCACTGGATAAATCCCTGAAAATAATCCCGAAAAATATATTTTCCTGTACGATTAGTGGAAAAACCATCACCGTTATAGGGATTTGTTTTCCCTTTCCCGGGATAATCGCCCCCTGATATATCCGTTCCCCCTGTGATTTATTATGTTCGAATGATGACATAATGCTAGCCCGAATGTTATTTGCCAGGGTTGATTTGTCATCAATGCTTATCATTTGAGTTAATGTCTTCCAGGCTGACATCCGAATTACTTCGCGTGAGGGAACGCCTGTAAAATATTCCATGGTTTTGTTCCAAAAGCTTATTTTACCGTTTTCATCGACTAGAATGATACCTTCCTGTGAGCACTGAATGAATGCACGGAAAGTTTGTTCGCTCTCTTCGGTTACCCTGTGTTGATTGTTTCGTTCACTCGTAAAATAATACAAGCCCAGGTTGATAAAAACAAAGATGCTGATTTGGTTTACTTTGAATACATAATGGTTTTCCCTTATTAAAATGCTCATATTAACAGCCTGATCACTAAAGAGAAGGAGCAGTTTATCAGCAAAAAATGTCAGTAGAAAATAATAGGCAAAGGCAATGTAAAAAAGCGGATTCTTTTTTATACTGTTAAGAACCATATAAGGTATTATCATCATTAATAAGGGCAGGTAAGGGTACCAGAACAAAAAATCGTCTCTGACAAAACCGGTAATCACAGGAATAAGCAGAAGCATACTTCCTGGTAAAAATATGATTAAAACCTTAGATATTATATACTTACCTTTAAGTAGCAAATATAAAACAAGAACATGAATGGCAATAATAAGGATGAGAATATATAGAAACGGATTAAAGGGTTTAGAAAAAAAGAGGAATGCAACAATGTCATGCAGAAGGTAGAGCAAATAACCAATTGATAAGATAAGGTTCATTTTAAAGGAAAGATGAATCCTCGATTGCTCAGATATGCTCAACGAATTATCCTCAGGCTGCCCTGTAATTTTTCTCCAAATACGTATCATTCAGTCTTCAACGCAAGGTAGGAATTAAAGATAGTAATAATTTCGATAATTCAAGGTGTTATTCAATGAAAATGGAGAGGCTGTGGAACAAGATCATTTTTCAACAGTCCAGTGATTCCGACAAAACAAAATCAGGCATAAATTGTATATAGAAAAGGATTTTATTCCGCTTAAAGACTATGAAAAAATGGCAGCATCGAGCTGTAAAAAGCAATTTTTAACGCCATTATGGGTGTTTTTAATGGAGCTGGCTGTAATTATAACGATGAAATGGTTTATGGTATATTTATTGACATTCTAGCACAAAAAAAAAAATACAATGAGTTTATTTAAGACAATGGATAACCTTGATGAAGAAAAAAAAGAGACAAACATCGAGGGCGAAGTAGAGAAAGTTAAGTGTTTGATTATCGGATCTGGTCCGGCAGGATATACGGCAGCCATTTATGCAGCAAGGGCTAATCTTAATCCGGTAATGTACGAAGGATTGCAACCAGGCGGACAGTTAACAACAACAACTGAGGTAGAAAACTATCCGGGTTACCCTGAGGGCATCACCGGGCCAAAAATGATGGAAGACCTTAAAAAACAGGCGGAACGATTTGGTACTGAGTGCCGTTGGGGCATTGCCACTGATTCCGACTTATCAAAACGTCCATTTAAAGTTACCATTGATGATAAAAAAATAATTGAAGCTGAGACTGTAATTATTGCAACCGGTGCTACAGCCAAATACCTTGGCCTTGACGATGAACAAAAATATGCTGGTTCTGGTGTTTCTGCCTGTGCTACCTGCGATGGATTTTTTTACAAAGGAAAAGATGTTGCCGTGGTTGGTGGAGGTGATACCGCTGCTGAAGAAGCGTTGTACCTCTCCGGATTGTGTAATAAGGTTTATTTAATTGTGCGACGGGACCAGATGCGTGCATCAAAAGTAATGCAGGAACGTGTTTTCAAAACCAGGAACATAGAAGTATTGTGGGAGCACCAAACCAAATCATTGTTTGGTGAAAATGGTGTTGAAGGTGCTGTATTGATACACAAAAAAGGCACTCCTGAAGAAAAAGAAGTTAAAATTAATATCAGCGGTTTTTTCCTGGCCATTGGTCATAAACCCAATTCCGAAATTTTTGCGAAATACCTTGATTTAGATCCGATAGGTTATATTAAGACCATTCCTGACACCTCCAAAACAAAAATCCCGGGTGTCTTTGCGTGTGGCGATGTGATGGATCCTGTATATCGTCAGGCAGTAACTGCCGCCGGCACTGGATGCAGGGCTGCTATTGATGCGGAGCGCTTCCTGTCGGAACAGGAGTAATAATTTATTAACAGCAAATAATATATAATGTCACATCCATTTCTATTAAAGGATGAGATTGCTTTAATCACCGGTGGGGGCAGCGGTATTGGCAAAGCCATTGCCAATGCTTATGTTCAGGCCGGAGCTAAAGTGATAATTACCGGAAGAAATTCTGAAAAATTAGAACATACAAGACAAGAGCTGGGCGAGCAGGTTTATTGCTATACGCATGATATTACAGACTATACGCACAATGATATTTTCATCGATAAACTGGAAGAGGAAGTAGGCCCTATAACTATTCTGGTTAATAATGCAGGTAACCACCTCAAAAAACCATCCGAAGACACCAGTGAAGACGAGCTGACAAGCTTACTCAACACCCATCTTGTAGGTGCACACTCACTGACCAGGCAGGTTGGCCGAAGAATGAAATTAAGAGGTAAAGGAAACATCCTGTTTATCGCTTCCATGGCTTCCTTGTTCGGAATTCCGGGAGTCATTGCGTATAGTGCTGCAAAATCTGCCATTCTCGGAATGGTCAGGACACTTGCAGTAGAATGGTCACCCCATGGAATACGGGTGAACGCTATTGCTCCGGGCTGGATAAAGACTAATATGTCCGAAAAAGCCTTAAACAGCGACCCCGGGCGAAAGCAAAAAATTCTTTCAAGAACACCAATGAACAGGCTCGGGGAAATTACCGAGGTAGGCTATGCTGCTCAGTTTCTGGCCTCGGATGCGGCCGGTTTTATTAACGGAGTATGTTTGCCTGTGGATGGCGGCGTATCTGTGGGGTTTTAACGCATAAAAAAAGTGATTTTTCAGAAAACCGAAAAATCACTTTTTTCTTTTCCTCAGCATAGTTTTATCCTTTAAGGTTGAACCGCACCGGAACGTACATCCATTTCTTAACAGGCTGGCCATTCACCATAGCCGGTGCCCACAAGCCATCAGTAGCCATAATGGAACGTCTGGCTGCTTCCCTGAGGGATACACACGTACTTATTTTGCGTTGTTTTTGGCTAATATCTGTAATAACTTTTGATATTTCACCTTTCTCATCTACAAGAAACAACACGTGAACAGTACCTGATTCACCCGTTTGAGCTGCAAAATCAGGGTATTTTAGATTCGACTGGATAATCCTTTCCAATTGTTCAACTTCAATTTCGGGCTTTACATCACGTTCAGCAATAAAGTATTCTCCGGCCTCATTTTTTAGCACAATGTTACGTTTAGTGTGTTGTTGTTTTACCAGCCAGATTTGTAATGCACTAAATTCATTATCAATAAATCCTTCCACGGTTACCTCCTGGCATCCGGAAACTGTGGTACTCCCAAAATAATAATCTAATCCATTATGATTATCAAGCATGGTATATACCATTCGTGTATTATCAGCTTCATCAGCTCTAGGGGCCGGATTATTTTTGGGATTTCCATAGGCTGTGCTAATTGCCATAGCCAACGCTAATAGTAACAGGCTTTTTATACTCAGTGCAATAGTTTTAATTGTTTTCATCATCATCTTTTTTTGGTTTATGCAAAACCATGTCCATAACTTGTGCCAAACAACATAAAGCGTTATATAACAACAACTTGAGTAATAACAAGAGGCATAAGTTTTTCAAAAATGCTGCACTCTGGTGAACAGAGATGTCCGGAAACGGACAAGACATGACACTGGTTTATTTATAATAATGCTTTAACCGTTTCTCAAAAGCTTTCTGGTTATAATCATTAATCTCTGCAATGATTTTCCTGATTTCCCCCTCCCGTTGGCTGGCTTCTTCTTCTTTAAGGTTAGCCTTGTTGCTAAATACAATTTGTTCTATCTGATAGCCCTTTTCATTAAGCGACATGGCAGCAGCAGCTTCATAATTTTCAAAAATAATAACCGACGGCAACTTATTAACGGAGTATTTTTTCACAGCCTTTAAAACCGAGTTACGGATGTAGGTGATTTGTACTTCACTAAGGTAATTGACACCGAGCATGAGTTTTACGAGATCAATTTTCGCAAGCTGATTGGTTTTCCCTTCTTCTTTTAGTCTCTCATATTCGCGGTTGGTAGTTTCTGTAAATATAGTAATGAATGACTCTGGTATGTTTTGCAAATCACCCAATTGATTATGTTTTAACCTGGCCTTATATTCTTTTTGAGCATCTTTTTGATTTACTGGAACGTAGTAGTCCCATTTTTTTGTGCGCTTATATGTTTCGGTAACCGGATCCGGTTTCCATTTTGTTTCCGGCCGTTTCATTAAAGGGGCAGTCAGAATAAGATTTTCTGTTTCAAGCGAGTAAAGCAAACAATTGGTAAAATGCACCCATCCGCTTCCAAGAGTTTGATGCAAGGCACTCCAAAGGGTTTTGTGTTTCAATTCTGCGGTGGGTTGGGCCTGATTTCTGTTTTTTACTTCATTGACAAAACCTTCCCCCAGGGATACCGGATAATATACAAATTCGGAGGTAAAAGCTTTGTCTGCATCCGGCGTAACATGAAATAGATCTGAGACTTCGAGTGTATAGGTTGAATCATCAGTCATCGTCATATAAATCTGATAATCAAGCTCCCACTTCATTTCAGAAATTCGGCTTGCAGGATGATGGGTTTGTGACATTGCCATAACACTGGTTACTACCAAAAAAACCAGAATCATTAATTTACGCATTTTTTGCATCTTTTAAGTTAACAACCGCTGATATAATTTCAACCTTCGTCAATGAAGATAATATAAATATAATTGTTTTTTACCCTGAAACTGACCGTGTATAACAAAATGTTGATAACTTCAACAATAAGATTTACTTCATCAGCAGCAATAAAGGCATCCTCAATGAGGCCAGTTAAAGACAGGGAGGTTAACAAGTATTTTTCAAGAAAAAAACCGTTGCCAAAACAGGCAACGGTTAAGTTTTATGCATCAATTTTCGCATATTTCGCATGCGATTCAATAAATTCACGGCGTGGTGGCACTTCATCACCCATCAGCATGGAAAATATCCGGTCAGCTTCTGCTGCGCTTTCAATTGTCACCTGACGTAATGTGCGCTGTTCGGGGTTCATGGTTGTCTCCCATAACTGTTCGGAGTTCATTTCACCGAGACCTTTATAACGCTGAATATGAACAGCACTTTCCTTGCCTTTTCCTAATTCTTCGACAGCACGTGCACGCTCGTCTTCATTCCAGCAATATATTTCTGATTTCCCTCTTCTTATGAGGTATAACGGAGGTGTAGCTATGTATAGATATCCACGCTCAATCAGTTCATGCATATACCTGAAAAAGAAGGTCATAATAAGCGTTACAATATGGCTACCATCCACATCGGCATCACACATGATGACTACCTTATGGTAGCGCAACCCCTCAAGGTTAAGCGCTTTGCTATCATCTTCGGTACCAATATTTACACCCAGTGCCATAAAAATATTCTTGATCTCTTCGTTTTCGAAGATTTTATGTGTCATGGCTTTTTCTACATTCAGGATTTTTCCCCGCAAGGGCATAATGGCCTGAAATCTACGATCCCGGCCCTGTTTGGCTGTACCACCTGCTGAGTCGCCCTCAACCAGGTATATCTCACAAAGTGACGGGTCGCGCTCAGAACAGTCGGCCAGCTTACCAGGTAATCCGGAGCCTGAGAGCACTGTTTTTCGTTGCACCAATTCACGTGCTTTGCGGGCAGCATGCCGTGCCTGGGCAGCAAGTATCACTTTCTGAACAATGATTTTTGCATCTTTCGGATTTTCTTCAAGATAAATGCTAAGCATAGAACTCACTGCCTGATCCACTACACCGGAAATCTCAGAGTTACCAAGCTTTGTCTTTGTCTGACCTTCAAACTGAGGCTCAGCTACTTTCACCGAAACAATGGCAGTTAATCCTTCACGAAAATCATCCCCGTTAATGTCAAATTTCAATTTTTGCAACATACCTGAGGTTTCGGCATAGTTTTTAAGGGTACGTGTCAAGCCCCTGCGAAAACCTGCCAGGTGTGTACCACCTTCAATGGTATTGATATTGTTCACATAGGAGTGAACATTTTCAGCAAATGAAGTATTATACTGCAAGGCAATTTCAACAGGTACACTGTTTTTTTCTGTTTCAATGTGGATTACATCCTGAATGAGTTTTTCACGGGTACCATCCAGAAAGGCCACAAATTCTTTTAAACCTTCTTCTGAAAAAAAGGATTCGCTTCTGAATTTATCTCCATTGCCATTTTCTTCGGTTTCGCGTTCGTCTACCAGTGACAGCCGGATTCCTTTATTAAGAAAAGCCAGCTCACGCATCCTTGAAGCAAGAACTTCAAAACTGTAGTCGGTTATCACAAAGATGCTATCATCGGGTTTAAAGGTTATGATAGTACCGGTTTTGTCGGTTTCGCCAACAACTTCTATTTCCATGGTGGGACGTCCGATGGAATATTCCTGTACATAAATCTTTCCATCGCGGTGAATTTCAGCACGCAGATAAGTTGACAACGCATTCACACAGGATACCCCTACACCGTGTAAACCGCCCGACACTTTATATGAATCCTTGTTAAATTTACCTCCGGCATGCAATACAGTCAACACAACCTCAAGGGCTGATTTTTTTTCTTTCTCATGGTAATCGGTAGGGATACCACGGCCGTTGTCTTTGACAGTGATTGAATTGTCCTTGTGAATTACAATACTGATTTCATCGCAATAACCTGCGAGCGCCTCATCAATAGAGTTATCCACTACCTCATATACAAGGTGATGCAACCCCTTTTTGCCTACATCACCAATATACATCGCAGGACGTTTTCGGACAGCTTCAAGCCCCTCAAGTACCTGAATGCTTTCCGCACCATACCCCCCATTTCCGGTTGTGATTTTTGGTGTTTCCTGTCCTGCTATCTCTAAATTATCATTCTCTGTAGTGCTCATATATAATCATTAATTATAATCAAAAAAAACTGGAATACAAGACCTTACAATCCTGTAACCGGCATCATTTACAATCATTTTAATTCATGAAATTCATCGGTAAAAAGCATTCACCGATGGTCTGGATCCAAGTTTGTTGCCCATAAGAAATATCCGGACATTTTTGAACATCATAATTATTTCTTATACAAGAACTTAAAACCTAACAAATGTAGTGATTTTTAATGAATTTTCAGGGTGTTTTTTGGGAATAAAACGGTATTTTTTCAACAACTAGTTAACAATCTGATTGAAATCACAAACTGTAAGTAAATCCACCCATTAAAAGCAATTTCTGAGATGGATAATAATTCCAGTGCTGATATTTATTGGCCGTTAAATTACTTATGGTAATAAAACCCGATAATATTTTTGAATACCTGTATTCAATGCCCAGATTGATATTCAGTATTCCTTTCAATTCCTTTGTTTCGTATCCGGTTTGATTGTAAACCTTGGCATAGCGTTTTCCCATACCCAGCAGCCCGGCATTTACAATAATTTTATCCTGTAGATTATAATGACCTTCAATTCCATACCTGAAAGCCGGGTAATGCCATGGATGTTCCTCGGTATCCATGGTATATTGTTTATAGGTTACATGTCCGTCAAAGGTTAGCTTCTCAGAATGACTATAGCTGACTTGTGCTTTCACTTCTGTAATTTCAACGTCGTCCTGTTCTATGTGGAAAAAATTTGAAATTTCAGAAATGGTGTCGTTAACAAAGAAGAATAAATCATTGACCCGGGAATATGTCCCTCTGAGGTTATAAGTGATGTCTGAGCTGAAATTACCCTTCAAGCCTGCATAGCTGATAAGTTTATGTCTGGTTTTTTCAACCGTAAGTCCTGGCAGGATAAAATGATTTTCGTATGCCAGTTTACGATAATTATTGATATCCCAGTACCCGTCAGCTGCAAGATAAGCAACCATAATTTTGGGAATCACATTAAATTCAAACTGCAGGTTCGGATAAAGGGCAAAGTCTATATCGCCCGCCCTGGCTTCAAGAAATACGTTTGCTCCAATAAAAAACCGCCATTCGCTGGTTGCTTTTGTTAAGTAAGGGGCCAATCCAATAACTGTTGTTATGCTTGAATCTATATCATCAGAAGGAACATAAAGATCTGTAGAGATATCAGCACCGAAAAACCGTTCATTAAATCCTTTACCCATGTTGGCTTTAATGGCTATTATATTTTCCTTGTTTGATTGCAAATCCTGAAAATAATTATAATCCAATCCTAAAGCATAGTGAAACCGGGAAGAATCTTTTTTTGCAGAAGCAAGGTTCAACCCAGCGCCCAAATCCAAAAAGGTTTGCTTAATATCACTTTTCTCCAGTGTTGTATCAATTTCAGGATTGTATCCATAATTATACACTGTGTTGGTGTTTAGGTTGAGATTCCCTGAAAGCGTGGCTTTTCGGTAGAGTTTTTTGCCAAACATATCAACCTGAGTATTCCCGTAACCGGCAAATACCTTTTCGTCATTGGCCAGGGTTACTTTGCCGGCTGAAGACTGATGATTAAAATTAACGCCGTAAGTCAAATCTTTGGAACGCAGGCTATTGATACTGAGCTGTGCCATGGGGGTAAAATAATTACCCAGCCCGAGTTTCAAGTAAGTCTTGTAATATTTGCTTAATGGCGGGCTAACCATTTTTGCAGCCGAAATGGGACGAACATCAAAATCGGAGACCATTTTCCGGGGTGTTATGGAGTATTCATAATCCGGGTTTACCCTGATGTTTTCATCCATTTTGGGCAATACATTTATCTTAAAGGCACCTGACAAAGTGGGTTCATAAGGTTTCACGACCTGAACCTCTTTCTTAATTTCATCTTGTTGGGCATGGCTTAATAAAGGAAACCCAAAAAAAAATAAAAAAATTACAGGTATGTTATTTTTAAATGCTCTGTTCATAGTTTACTCATTTGTTGAATCTTCATCGATATTGATTTCAATATCCTGCAATTCAGGAGATTTGTTTTCCTCACCTTCAAGCTGTTCAATGGTTTGTTTCAATTGCCTGGCCTCATCAATAATCCCATCATCCTTTATTTCGTAATAATCAAGAATGCTTTGCAAGGTATGTCCAGCCTGGAAATAATCCTCGCGTTCCATATATGTTTTTGCCAGCAATATAAATGATCTGGCCATCCAGTACTGGTGCGGTGTGTTCATATCAATAAATTCAAAAATCACCTCCTCGGCTTTCTCCAACTCTTCTTTGTTAAACAGCAATTGAGCCGCCCAGTATTTCGATTCAGCACCTTCTTCGCTGGTTACCTCCTGAGCAACCAGTCTGTATTCATCAAGGGCATCATCCTCCCTGCCAATTTTTCGGTAGGATGTAGCTATTTGAAACCGGGCCTCACGTTCCATTTCAGATGATATCTTTTCAGTAAGCAACAATTCATTGGCTGCAGCAATGGCCTTTTCATATTGAGCAAGAAGATAGTGGCAGCGCATCTGTCCAAGCCTGGCTTCGATAAGGTTTCCTTTCAATTCTGTTACTTTCTCCAGCTCTGTGTAATTCTCAAGGGCAACCTGATACTCCTCATTTGCAAAATTAATCCGCGAAGCACCCAACAGGGCCGCTTCGGTAAACATATTTTTAGGTTCCTCAATAACCTTATTAAATGCTTTTAAGGCTTCCTCATATTGCTCATTCTGATAGTGGCAATCGCCTTTGTAAAACCAGGCATTTGTTGTGAACACACCCTGGGGATACTTTTCAAGATATCCTGTCATTTGCTGGACAGCCCGATCACAATTACCGGCCATATATAGATTTTCTGCCGCCTTGTAGGTGAGTGAATCCTGCTCGGCAGTGCTGATGGTAACATAATTTCCCTGCTCTTTTACATAATCGAAATACCTGTCCACATCGTTCATATCAAGATAGATATTCTTTATTCCGAGTAAGGCGTCTTTGGCTTCCGGGGTACCCGGGTAGTTTTCAACCACAGATTTATACATCTCCAGGGCCTGATCATTTCGGTCCGTATTATAGTAAATCAGGCCGAGCTGCACCAATGATTTCTTTTTATAACTGCTGTTAGGATAGCTATTTATTAACTCGTTATAATACTGTCCGGCCTGGGTATTGTTTTGTTGGGCAGTATAAGCCTTACCAAGCTCAAATAAGGCATCGTCTGCATAAGAAGATTCCGGGTGCTCACTCAGAATTCTTCTCATCAACTCAATTTTCTTTTGTGGACGCTGGACCAGTCCGTATACAAAACCTTGCTGGAACAAAGCATAATCTACATCATAATCCCCTTTATTGGCTGCTTTCTCATAATACTCAAGTGCCGGCCAGTACTGAATATTTACAAAAAGGCAATCGCCAATACGGATATTCGCATCAGTCACGGTTTTAGTATTGGAGTTATCTTCAAAGGCAACATACTTACGGAACCAGGTGGCTGCTTCAGTATACTTTTTTTGATTGAAATAGGCATATCCAAGTGTATAGTGCGCCAGTTGGTATTCATTTAGCTGAAATGCGCCGGACATCAGAATAAACTCCTGCAGCATCTCAGTAGCTTTTACATATTCACCAAGGCGGTAATAAGACTCACCCATCCAATAGTGCGTCCTTGCGGATATAATGCGGTTGTACCTGCTGTATTCCAAAGATTTTTCCAACAACGCTATTGCCTCCTGAAACTGAAGATTATTATACAATTCCAGGGCCCGGAAAAAGGTGATTTGCTGATAGGCCTTGTTCATTTGCTCATCGCGATCTTCGATTTTTTCTATTGAACTTAATGCCAACCGGTAATTCTTTGTATTAAGATAAGCCATCACCAGATAGTTATATACCTCATTTTTTTTCTTTGAATCCGGAAACAACCTTAGGTATTTATTAAACGCACGAATTGCTTCATTAAATGGCGAATAGGATAATTCATACGTAAGTTTGGCATAGTTAAACAATGCATCTTCCCGAATGGCGTTATCAAATTCAAGGTTAGCTGCCCCGGAAAATGCCGTGCGGGCCTTATCGCGTTCCTCCATTAACAAATAGCTATGAGCAAGATGATAGAGTGCATTCTGTGCCAATTCATTATTGCTGTTGGTAAACTGCTCAAACAGGGCCACTGCTTTTGGGTAGTTACCTAGCTGATAATAGCAATAGGCCAGTTGATATTTATCCCCGGCAGAGGTAGTGCCGGATTCTTCGGCATATATTTCGAGGTATTCAATGGCCTGTCTGAAATTGTTTCGCCGGAAATAGGATTCCCCAATGATTCGGGCAACTTCAGCTTTTCGTTTCGGAATAATATTATCCATCAAACCGGGTGCATATTCAATAACCTGATCATACCTCTTCTGAAGGTAGTATATTTGAGTAATGTAGTAAGGCACAATTGGCCCGAAGGATTCATCATGTGTCAGCTCCAGAAAATTGGTCAGTGCTGTTTCATAGTTTTCCTGTGAATAATTAATATGCCCGTAGTAATAGGTGGCCGGTGAGGCATATTTTGTATCCTTGTCTTTTACCTTAAAAAAATTGATCCGGGCATTTTCAAGATCATCGGTTTCAAAATAACTATAGGCCAGTTTAAATTGAACTTCTGCTTTTGTCTCTCCTTTGAGCAGGGACTGTTCCACCTGCAAAAGCCAGTCAATGGCCTGCCTGTAATTCTTCCGTGAATAAAAATATTCGCCTGCTTCAAGCTTTATATTATTTACATGATGGCTTTCAGGGTATTCATCAATAAAACGCACAACACGGTACTCCGCGTCATTATTATACAGGCGAAGTGCACACAGGGCAGCATAATATTCAGCGTTCACAACCTGCAGAGAAGGATTGTGCTGATTTCGTTGGATATATTTTTCAAAATATCGTTGGGCTGAACTATATTTCTCCTTTTCAAATAATTCAATTGCTGTTTGGTAATGGTCCCTGTTCTCTATCTGAGAATAATTCTTCTGAGCCAGTATTGCCGGAGCAAACAGCAATAAAAGCAGGACGGTATATAAGGATAATTTCATAAATGCCTACATCATTAAATTTCGGATAAAATTAACCAATAATCATGAATCCTAATTTTTTGACGGTTTTTTTAATAAACATATAACTGTTAATTTCTGTTTTTATTTTCTATTTTTAGCCGAAATTTTAAGCATAATATGGAACTTGATACCATTATATCCTTTGATCATGCATCGATTTTCCAGACTGATAACCTGGTGCTATCCGATGTTAGTTTTGAAGTTAAAAAAGGAGAGTTTATTTATCTGGTAGGGCGTGTTGGCAGTGGCAAGACCAGCCTGATTAAAACCATCAACGCCGAATTGCCCCTAAAAGTTGGCACAGCCAAAGTGGTGGGTTACCCCCTTGAAAAACTACGGAAAAAACAAGTTCCTTTTTTACGAAGAAAACTGGGCATTGTTTTTCAGGATTTTCAACTGCTGACTGACCGGACGGTGTATGACAACCTCAAATTTGTGCTTACTGCCACCGGTTGGAAAAATAAAAAGGAAATAGAGCAGCGCATTGGAGCAGTACTGGAAAAAGTTGATTTGCAGTATAAAGGATACAAAATGCCGCACCAGTTATCAGGTGGTGAACAGCAACGTGTTGTGATAGCCCGTGCTTTATTGAACGATCCTGATGTAATTCTGGCAGATGAACCAACCGGGAACCTTGATCCGGACACTTCGGTAGAAATCATGAAACTACTTACTGAAATAAGCCAGAGTGGACGTGCTGTAATTATGGCTACGCATAACTACACACTGTTAAAAAAATTCCCGGCGCGCACGCTTCGCTGCGAACAAGGTAAAATATATGAGGTTAAGCAGGGCGAAGAAATAGATTTTAACAGTCTCTTGTAGTGCATATTCCTCATTTGCTTTAAACCCCATTTTGGGAACAACAACATGATTGACAGGATAAAAACATGGTTCGATAATGAATTTTTCAGAAATGTAGTTGTGTTGTTTTCAGGATCGGCAGTGGCACAAGCAATTCCACTTTTATCCATGCTTATCCTTACCCGAATGTACCCTGAAGAAGCATTCGGTGTTTTTTTTGTGTATGCCGCAGCAGGGGTGGTGTTGGCAATTTTAAGCACGTTGAAATATGAGCTTTCAGTAGTTCTTCCCCATTCAGATAATGCAGGATTCAGTTTATTAATCTTATCCCTGTTTATTGCTTTTCTGGTTACCGTAGCCGGTGAGTTGATTATTATTTTGCTTTTTGATCATATTCAAGCCGTGCTTGCTGAAAAATCCATTGGTAAATGGCTGTACTTTTTACCACTGAGCATGTTTTTTACAGGCATCATGCAGGCTGTTGGTTTCTGGTTTAACCGGTTTAAACAATACAGGTTAATATCTACATCAAGGATTGTAAAGGCTGTTGTTATGAGCGCCTTTCAGATTGCCGGCGGTGTGGTTGGTTTGCATACCACAGGGTTAATAACAGGACTGATCATTGGACAGGGTGCAGCCGCAATTTATGTTTTGATTCTCATCTTTCCTGAAATAAAAAAGCATAAAGAATCCATATCGATCAAAAAAATGATTGAAGAGGGTAAAAAATACCTGAATATTCCTCTTTTCAATACATTGATGGGCTTGTTAAACAGCATATCGAATCAGTTACCTGTTTTTTTACTCTCCAGGTTCTTCGGGGCTAAAATTGTGGCATATTATGGTTTGGCAAATCGTGTAATTTCAGTTCCTGTTGGATTAGTGACCCAGTCAGTAGGTCAGGTGTTTTATCAGGATGCTGCCCAAATTATTAATAATAAAGGGGACCTGTTATTGCTGGTGCGTTCTTTATATAAACAGCTTTTGAAATTTGGTTTCATTCCATTCCTGGTGCTTTTATTAGCAGGTCCATGGCTTTTTAATCTTCTTTTTGGCCTGGACTGGCGTATCAGTGGGGTATATACTCAAATCCTTTCACCCTGGCTCCTTCTGATGTTTTTAAATTCTCCGCTTTCTTATATCATAACAATTTTGAACAAGCAAAAACAAATGCTCATATATCAATCATTATTATTAATTTTCAGGTTTTTGGCTCTTTTTTTTGGTTACAACTATTTTAATTCAGCTCTTATCGCAGTCATCCTTTTTTCAGCTGTAGGAATTGTATTCAACCTACTTTTCATGCAGTATATCTTTTTTATTGCACGACAGTTTAAATCCGGTATTGCTAAATCACAAAAGTAAAACAAGGAAATTCATGCCCCAAAGCAATTTAATGCTATGTCATACTGCTCTTCTACAAGCCTCCCTGCTTGATTCCATTGTTCATTTTCATTTTTAATATTTAATTCCTAATGAAAATCATGTATTTTCGTTATCTCTAAACACTCATGGATGGAACCAAATAATAAAACTCAATATAAAAAACTTTGTGGGTCTGATCCACTGATACCTATCTTCATGCAGGATTGGTGGTTGGATGCAGTATGCGGTAATTCAGGCTGGGATGTATCAGTTATAATTGAAAATGGACAGGTAAGAGCTGCCATGCCCTATCCTATTAAAAAAAAATATGGTTTTACTCTTATGTTAAACCCACCTCTTACACCTCATCTTGGGCCCTGGATAAATTATCCTGATGAATTAAGCGAGAGTAAAAAAATCGGCTACGAACATAAAATTTATAAAAGGTTACTCGAACAGATTCCACATTTTGATTACTTCGAAATGGGGTTTAACCCTCTTGTAAAAAACTGGCAGGCTTTTCACTGGGCAGGATTCAATGAAACCACAAGGTATACATACATCATTCCTCCAAATCAACAAAATATAGATAAAAAAACCCGCAGACTTATACGTTTAGCCAGTGATCACCTTACGCTTGCAGAAGATAATAATCTTAGGCTGTTTTACGACCTTCAAAATGATGTTTTTAAAAGACAGGGCATTGATATACCAATAAGCTACGCTCTTGTAAAGAAACTTTATTCAATACTGGTTAAACAAAAAGCTTGCAAAATATTGATTGCCAAGGATAAAAACGAGAACATTCACGGGGCTGTATTTCTTGTTTGGGATAAACAGTACATGTACCTACTGATGAGTGGTATAGCAAATCAATCCCGGCATTTTAATGCTAAAAGTTTGCTTGTTAAGGAAAGCATTAATCTTGCACATAAAGCTAACCTAACATTTAACTTCGAAGGTTCGATGATTGAAACTGTGGAAAGTTATAATCGCCATTTTAATCCGGTACAATTACCCTATTTTTATCTCAAAAAAAACACTTCAACATTCATCAAATGGTACCGTTTTTTCACAGGAAAAAAATAAGCCTATTCTATTCAATCCGCTTAATCAAAAAGTTATTCTGACTCCTCAACCTGCTGCGGAATTGGAACACTTTCTACTTTCCAGGTTTCCACTTCCTGGGCTGAAGTATATTCATCGGCAGTTACTTTATTATCAGGATCAAGGTGAACGGTGAGAGTTTTTCCGTAGAATGCATCCAAAGGATTAAGTGTCAGGGTTACCGTACCGGTTTCCCAAAATAAATCCTGTCCGTCAGGATTTGCTGCTGCCGGTGCTTCATCTGATATGAGTTCCGTATCCCCTTCATATACTATAAATTCAATGGGGACTTCTTTTCCAGGTTCTGAAAACTCAATCTGAGCTTGAAAGGTAATGGCTCCGTCAGCATAGGCAGGTAATTCAGCAAACGAAACCAGTCCTTTTGGTGTGTCTTCGTCTTTTTCACAGGAAAGAAAAAGAAGTGGAATAAGAAATATAAATGATAATTTCTTCATGATGCTTGTTTTTATTACAAACCTACAGAAAGATTCACTATTATGGCAGGATTTTATATTATTTTTTTATCATAATCGATAAGCCAATTAAACGATTCCTGCAAAGCCCATAAAAGCCATAGCCAATAATCCGGCCACCACAAAAGCAATAGGTACCCCCTTCATCCCTTTTGGTACATTGGCCAAATCAAGAAACTCACGGATTCCGGAAAACAATACCAGTGCCAACCCAAAACCAATGGCATTAGCCACGGCAAAGACTGTGCTTTCTGCTAAATTATACTCATTTTGAACGGATAGTATGGCCACACCAAGCACAGCGCAGTTGGTAGTAATTAACGGCAGAAAAATCCCCAGTGCCTGATAAAGGGAAGGGCTCACTTTTTTAAGGATAATTTCTACAAGTTGTACCAGGGAGGCAATCACTAAAATAAATGTAATGGTTTGCATATAATTAATGCCCAGGGGAATAAGGACATACTGCTGCAATAAGTAGGTGACCATGGTGGCTACAACCATCACAAAAGTCACTGCTCCGGTCATACCCAGGGCAGTTTCCACCTTGTTGGATACCCCGATAAAGGGACAAATGCCCAGGAACTTTGCCAGTACAATATTATTTACAAAAACAGCCGATATGATTATTAATATGTATTCCATGGCTTAATCGTTAGCAAATTTTTTATTGATCTTATTAATTAAAACAATGAGATAGCCCAATGCGATAAATGCTCCCGGCGCAAGCACAAAAATCAAAATTCCGTCGCCCTCGATGAATTTGAAACCGAAAAATGACCCGCTACCAAAGATTTCGCGTACACCTCCCAAAATGGTCAGTGCCATGGCAAAGCCCAGTCCCATGCCGCTACCATCAACAAGGGCTGAAAGGGTGGTGTTTTTCGAGGCAAAAGCTTCTGCCCTGCCCAATACCAGGCAGTTTACCACAATAAGGGGTATAAACAATCCCAGTTGTTCAAACAACTCAGGCGTATAAGCCTGCATGACCAGTTCCACAATGGTTACAAAGGATGCAATGATAACAATAAATGAAGGGATCCGTACTTTATCAGGGATAACACTTTTTATTAAGGACACAACCAGGTTTGACATTACAAGCACAAAAGTGGTTGCCAGTCCCATACCCAACCCGTTTATTGCAGTGGTAGTAACTCCAAGGGTTGGGCACAATCCAAGAAAGAGCACAAAAACAGCATTTTCCTTAAAAAAGCCCTTTTTAAAATTTTTCCATTGGTTCATTTTTTACCTCCTTCCATAAAAGCATGATATGCACGATCCACGGCCTCACAATAAGCCCGTGATGTGATTGTTGAAGCAGTGATGGCATCAACATCGCCACCATCTTTTTTCACCACTAACTGAAACGAAGCCGGATTTTTTCCTTCAAACTGACTGCTCCATTCTGATTTGGATTTTTCTATTTTATCTCCAAGGCCGGGGGTTTCCTTGTGTTCTAAAACAGTAATATCATGAATGGTACCATCAGGCCTGAAACCAACCATTAACCGGATGGTTCCGCTGAATCCCTGGTTGGTAAATGTTTCAATGGCCATCCCCACCAGTTCACCGTCTTGTTTTGCAGGATAGAAAACCAGTGAATCACCATCAGCTGGAACTTTATAGGACTCAGATGCAGGTTCATTGTCAAATTCCGGAACCACCTGCTCTATGGCAGCTCGCTTCTTAGCTACCTTAGCCGATTCAATTGGGTCTTTGGTAAGATTGTAAACCAATCCGAGAGCAGTGGAAGCTGTAAGTGTTACCACAAACAAGGTAAGTAACATATTCTTGAATGTTGATTCACGCTTAGCCATGCTGCACCTCCTCTCCAAATCGTTTTGGTTTGATGTACCTGTTAAGGATAGGCACAAAAGCATTCATTATCAGAATTGCAAAGGATATACCCTCAGGATAGGCACCGTACACCCGGATAACTACGGTAATAACGCCAATACCAATACCATAAATAAGCATGCCTTGGCGGGTCATGGGTGAGGTAACGTAATCGGTAGCCATAAAAATTGCGCCAAGAAGTACCCCCCCGGTAAGTAAATGGAAAAGTGGATCAGCATTTTTATCCGGATTTACCCACCACAAGATACCGGTAAATACAAATATAGACCCAAGTACTGAGATGGGAATATGCCAGGTAATAACCTTGCGAAGCATCATATAAATTAGCCCCAACAACAGTGCAAAACCGGCAATCTCACCGAGTGCACCCCCCATCTGTCCAAAAAACAAGGATGAATAATCGGGCACTTCAGCCATTAATTCAGAAACCGGTGTTCCCTGTCGTATACCTTCTTTCAAAATAGCAAGCGGGGTGGCCCCAGTAACGGCATCGGTGAAAGACGTGGACAATCCTTCCGGGACCGGATTGGTAGTCATGGCTACAGGGAAGGAGATCAACAGGAAAACACGCCCGACCAGCGCCGGGTTAAAAGGATTATTACCAAGTCCGCCAAAACTCATTTTTCCAACACCAATAGCCACCAAACTTCCAAGAACTACCAGATACATTGGCAAAATAGCCGGCAAGTTAAATGCCAGAAGCACTCCGGTAACCACAGCAGAACCATCGCGGATAGTTGGCGTTACCCTTAAAATATATTTTTGAATGAGGTATTCGAACAGCAAACAGGACGCCACGGCTACCATTGTTACGGTTAAAGCAGGAATACCAAAAAAAATAACGGACACCAGCAGTGCCGGCACCATGGCAATGACCACATCGTACATCAGTCTTTCAACCGAATACCTGCCATGCACATGGGGTGAAGGTGAAACATTTAGTAACTTACTCATTTTATTGCTTTCTCGATCGTTGTATTTTTATGACATTTGTTTTTCCATAGCGTATATAATCAAGCAGGGGCCTGCTTGCCGGACAGGTGTAACTACACGAGCCACATTCGATACAATCTGTAATTCGATCACCTTCAGCACGCTCAAACAAATCGTTTCTTGAAAGCGCTTCCAATAAATAAGGTTCGAGCCCCATGGGACATACTGAAACACATTTTGCACAACGGATACAAGGCTGTACCGGATGACGCTTTGATTCCTTATCAGGCATTAACAAAACACCCGAACTCCCCTTAACTACTGGTATTTCAGGCGTTATTAGTGCTTTGCCCATCATAGGCCCTCCTCCAATAATCTTACCGGTATCGCCGGGTATACCACCGGCAGCCTCAATTACTGTACTGATTGGGGTACCAATGCGTACCATAAAGTTGCCCGGATTGGTAACAGATTTACCGGTCACGGTGACAACGCGCTCAATAAGGGGTTTGTTTTTTTGTACAGCTTCATAAACAGCATAGGCGCTACCAACATTGAACACAACAACACCCACATCAATGGGAAGTCCTCCTGAAGGTACTTCGCGGTTGATAACAGCTTTTATCAACTGTTTTTCTCCACCCTGAGGATATTTGACTTTGAGAGGCTGAACCGTGATACCAGGATAGGATTCAGCCAAGGCAGTCATCTTTTCAATGGCATCGGGCTTGTTATTTTCAATACCAACATATGCTTTCTCTACGCCAAGCGCTTTCATCAATGCAGTAGCACCAACCAGAATTTCTTCGCCCTTTTCGAGCATCAGAGCATGATCGGAAGTAAGGTAAGGTTCACATTCCACGCCATTCAGAATCAGACAGTCGGCCTTTTTCCCTTTTGGCACAGAGAGTTTTACATGTGAAGGAAACGTTGCACCACCTAAGCCAACAATCCCTGCTTCAAGTACTTTAGATATTATTTCTTCTTTACTAAGGGTGATTTCTTTTCTCAAATCTGACGAACGGTCGATGTTGGTTACCCATTCATCGCCTTCGGTTTTGATGATCACGGACAGCCGCCTGAAACCACTGCTATCAAGCACATTATCTACTTTTTCAACAACTCCTGACACTGAGGAATGGATGTTGGTAGATACAAACCCTTCGGCTTTTCCAATGACCTGCCCCACTTTTACCGGATCACCTTTTTTTACAAGTGCCGAGGCCGGGGCACCGATATGTTGAGCGATGGGTATGGTTACTCTTTCAGGAACCGGCAAAACCTCGATTGGTTTACCCGAAGAGAATTTATTTTCAGGAGGATGAACACCTCCCTTTGAAAAGGTCTTCAACACGTCTAATTCTCGTTTTTGTTTGTATTTATGTCGTTATTTGTAATGTCAGCTTCAGTCGTTACTTTTTCAGTATCCGGTGCTTTTGGTGCTTCAGGTTTTGGCTTTTTCGGAGGAAATCCAATCTCCAGAATGGCATTGGTAGGACATTCGGGAACACATTTTCTGCAAAGCTTACATTTATCCGAATCAATAAAAGCCAGATTATTGTCCATGGTAATGGCATCAAACGGACATACTTTAAAACATTTGCCACAACCAATGCAGGCCACAGCACAACTTTTACGTGCTACCCCACCTTTATCCTGATTGATACAGGAAACATAAATTTTACGATCCTTTTTATTCTTTTTGCGTAGCTCAATAATGTCATTCGGACAGGCCTTAACACAAGCTCCACAAGCCGTACATTTATCATCTGTCACAAATGGCAATCCGGTTTTTTCATCCATGTGAATGGCATCAAAATCACAGGATTCCACACAATCTCCCAATCCAAGACAACCATAAGAACAGCCGGTATCACCGCTGTAAAGGCTTGCAGAAATGGCACAGGTTGTTGCTCCGTCATAATTATTTGTTTTTGGCCGGTGTTCGCAAGTGCCGTTGCAACGAACCACCGCAACGCGTGGGGCCTGTTCTACAGGTTCACGTCCAAGTATCCTGGCAGCTTCAGCCATAATATCATTCCCCCCAACAGGACAATAAAACTCACCAATATCATCGGACTTAACCAGGGCTTCCGCGAAATTACGACACCCGGCAAAACCACAACCTCCACAATTGGCAGCAGGCAATACCTCTTCTACCAGATCAATTCTGGGGTCTTCATAAACTTTAAACTTTTGTGCAACAAAATATAAAATAATTGCTGCAACAGCTCCAATACCACTTAACGAAATAATTGTATATAATAAAACCTCATTCATCCTTATTGTTTTTTTTTATCATAAAATGAAAGCTGTTATTAAGCCGGTTACGAAGAAAATATAAAAAGGCATAATAGGGTATCAGGGATGATAATGCTATCAAACCACTTTTTGCTTCATGGTTTGTAATTGCCAATGTGACAAACAACATGGCAATGACAAGGACCAAAGGCACTAAGTAGCCCCATAAAAGAGCTTTATATCCTTCGTTCTGCTTGAGAACAACATGTACATGTTCTCCTACTTTGTATATGTTATTTGAAATATTGACATCGACATATTTGTCCTGAACATCAACTGCTCCACATATTCCTTTTGCATGACAAGAATCACATGCTGAGGCAGCTTGAATACCCACCCTTACAACCTTTCCGTTGACCTCTTCAATAACTCCTTTATGTTCAATGCTTTTCGATGAATTCATCATCACCTATCTTATGAACGAAAGAGCAAATTTAATGATGTTGATCTTAAATAATACTGACTTCACCATTAAATAAGCAATTTATTCTGATTATAAATAAACAAATAATTACCCGTCAACATATTTATATATGCCGTTACTAATTCTTCTACTAAAAATGGAAACAAAAGATACACTGCTTCCTGTAAAAATTGTTAAAAAAAACCAGCCTGGAAGCAACCTTTAACCTATTCAAGCATCTTTATAAATAAACTCATTGTGATGTTAAATTATTTTGCAGCATATTTATCAATATTTTCATGCTTACTGAATTCGGGTTGCACCAAAGAAGAATTGCCTGATGAAAAAAGGATGTCGCAGGCCTCAATAGTAGCCCTTGAGATAAGCGGTTGCAAAGGCAGGGGTGCAGGCCAGGAAACAATTGAGATTACAAATCAGGGTGATAAGGTTATCGTTTTCCACCGGGATGCCTTGTTCAACTGTTGTGTAAGCGAGGTAAGTACCCAACTGGAAATAAAAAATAACGAAATCAAAATCTACGAAAATTCAAGTAAGGACAGATGCAACTGTGTATGTTCATTTGATGTTCGAATGGAACTTAATATAAATGAAATTCAGCCCGGTAAAATAACTGTTTATCGTAATAACTTAAAGATAAGCTCAATAAATATAATACCTGAAAATCCGGGGTTGGCTATGGCTGATTGACCTCTGGCACCGATATGCAGCAGACGACTGTTTTTATACTCCACAGGATTCAACTCGATTGTTACATGGCCCACATCAGTATTAACCAAAAACCAGTTATAGGAAACAAGGTATTGTAATTTTTCTTGCGGGCTCACAACCGGCACCTGCACATCACAACTTTGTTTTCCGGCAGCATAATGATGCTGAAAGTTACATACAACTATAATAAAAAAAAACAAGAAGAAAGTAGAAAAAAACAATGCCTTATAACGTTTTGATCCGGTTTTTGAAACTATTTTTGCGAAATCTTTTTATGTCAATAATAATGCATTCTAAAATATACTAAGATATGTCACAAAAATATCCGTTTATTGTACGGTACACATTTATATTGGCCTCATTGTTCCTGACCATTTATGGTATTATAATAGCAAAGGATTTGTTGTACCCTATGGCATTTGGCATGTTGCTGAGTTATTTATTTTTACCCCTTGCAAATTTCCTGGAGAAACATCGATTTCCAAGAATCCTGGCCAACCTGATAACTATATTAGTAGCTGTAGCACTGCTGTTTTTCACTTTTTTCTTCATTTACAAACTATTTGCAAGCCTAATGGAAGATTTCCCTGCCCTAAGAAGTAAAGCGCTTTCTAATATCGATGCATTGGTTGGTTCCATTGAATCGAAATTTGGAATTACGGATGATAAATTTGAAATTGCGCTTAAAGAGACTGTTAGCGGGATATTTGACCTAAGCCGGCAATCGTTTAATACCGTTTTAAGTGCCACCACAAACACGCTTTTTGCAATTGGTATTCTTCCTGTATATATTTTTCTGTTTCTTTATTACAGAACAAAATTTGCCATTTTCATTCTGAAACTGGTGCCAAAAGACAAAAAATTTCTGACCGTTAAAATTCTAAAGGACATTTCACATATTGCCTCGAGTTATATGTGGGGTGTTTCAACAGTGGTGTTTATCCTTTGTTTTGTAAATTCTTTCGGTCTTTATATTATTGGCATGAAATACGCGCTGGTTTTGGGTGTGATCAGTGCTTTGTGTAATTTCATTCCGTATTTTGGAACCCTTATTGGCGCTGCAGTTGCATTTCTGTTTGCCCTTTTGACCGGTGACAATCCGCTGTTGGCTTTTCGAATTATCGGTTTATTTGCTGTTATCCAGTTTCTGGAAAACAACATCCTCACCCCAAATATTGTCGGCTATAACGTTAAGATCAACCCCTTCTTTATTATCATAAGCCTGATTGTTGCAGGAACAGTCTGGGGTATTGCCGGCATGCTGGTAATCATTCCGGTACTGGCCATGCTAAAAATTGTGATCACCAATATCGATTCTCTTCAGCCATTTGCTTTTCTGCTTGATAACAGAGGCACCAAAAAGCATTCCCTGACTTTTAAGAAAATAAAACATCGTCTTTTCCATAAAACAGATATTGACAGATTGACAGGGAAAGGCAAAAAGAAATAAAACAGTAAGAATTATTCTGTTTCAATGAAATTAAACTGGATTTCGAGAATCGACTCATAATATTCACCTTTTTCAAGGATATCGTCATCCCCTTCTTCGTAATACCAGTTAATGGTTAATTTATGGTCGTTTTTGGTGACATCCGCTAGTGCGCGCAAAATGTGTAAAAGAGCCTTGGAAGAGCCGCTGTTAAAATATTCAAGATTTACATCTACAATGGTTGTTTCTGCCGGATTCTGACAATAATAATAAATCCATTCGTAAAGGTCTTCATAAAACCTGGAGGCATCTTCAGGAATGGAGCGACCACTAATCCTGATTTTTCCATCAGTATTAAAACTAACTTCGGGAGTTTTTTTAGTACTTTCGATTAGCAGATTCTCCATGAGAAATAAAATAAAGCTAAAGATAGCTTAAATTTTAGTTCGAAATAAAAATAATTTATAGCTGAACAAAGATAGCATTTCAGAGATATATCTATAGGGTTTCACCAACAAAATTGAAATGCCTGAAGGAATTGACACTAAAAATATTTTTAAAGCGCTGGCCTTTGCTGCTGAAAAACACCGATCCCAACATCGGAAAGGTTGGCAACATGTGCCCTATATTAATCACCCGATTGAAGTTGCACGTTTAATTACAGATATAGGTGAGGTGACTAATAACGGATGTATACAAGCGGCATTTTTACATGATATCCTTGAAGACACCGATACTACGGAAAATGAAATTGAGCATCTATTCGGTAAAAATGTACTGAACCTGATTATGGAACTGACTGATGATAAGTCCTTGCCTTCGGATAAACAAAAAGAGCTGCAACTAATCACTGCTTCAGCCTTGAGTCCTTTGGCCAAAACAATACGGATTGCAGATAAAATAGCCAATATCACTGATATGATGACCTACCCGATATGGTGGAGTAAACGAAAAAAGACCAATTATTTATCCTGGGCAAACGAAGTAGTAAAAGCTTGTGCCGATGCTAATCCTAAGCTTGCTGCCCACTTCTTTAAGCTATATGAAAAATACCACAGCGAGTTAGCTTAACCTTTTTAATTCATAAACAATTTATTAAAGCATCCTGGCCGCTGGGTTTGATTAATATGGCAACCGTGCTGCAGGCGTTATGCCCATATCTGCAAAAAGGCCTGCCTTATATTTATAATAACCGGTAATTGCAATCATAGCAGCATTATCTGTCGAATATTTAAAGGCCGGAATATACACCTTCCAGTTCCTTCTACGACCCTCTTCCAGCAAACGCTGCCGCAACCCACCGTTCGCTGACACCCCGCCAGCGATGGCAACTTCATGTACATGGTATTTTTTAGCAGCCTGAATAAGCTTCTCAAATAATATGTCAATAATGGTTTGTTGCAGAGATGCACACAAATCGGCTTTATTTTCTTCAATAAAATCAGAGTTTACTTTTATCTGATCACGCAGGAAGTATAAAAATGAGGTTTTCAGTCCGCTAAAACTGTAGTCCAAACCTTTAATGCGTGGTTTTGCAAAATTAAACCGGGCTGTACCTTCGCCTGAAAGTTTATCAATAAGCGGTCCTCCGGGATAAGGAAGATTCATAACTTTGGCACATTTGTCAAATGCTTCACCGGCAGCATCATCAATGGTATTTCCAACTATTTCCATATCGAGGTAATCGCGCACAAGGACCAGTTGGGTATGCCCCCCGGAGACCAGAAGACACAAAAAAGGAAACCCGGGATGCTCATTTTTTTGATTGGGCTCATCAATAAAATGCGATAATATATGGGCCTGTAAATGATTCACTTCAATGATAGGGATATTTTTTGAGAGGGCAAATCCTTTAGCAAAGGAAACGCCTACCAGTAAGGAACCCAGCAAACCGGGACCACGTGTAAAGCAAACTGCTGAAATATCATCCGGGCTGATTCCACTGTGTTTGAAAGCTTCATCAACCACCGGAATAATATTTTGCTGATGCGCACGTGAGGCAAGCTCAGGTACAACACCACCAAAGGACTTATGAACATCCTGATTAGCAATGAAATTAGCGAGCAATTCCTGGTTTCTGATAACAGCTGCTGAAGTATCATCGCATGATGATTCAATGCCCAAAATAGTTATGCTCATTTTATTTATACTTTTGTAAACTTTTTTTATTTGTTTTACGTTCTGAAATTAAACCTACCTTTACATTGATTCCTAGAATAGTTGCAAATATGGTTTAATTTTTGATGTTGAAAGAATCTATTTAATGGTCATTTGAAAAATTTAAAAAAAACATATCGCTTTATCATAATCCTTCTGGCCATTGTGATAACCTTTCCCGCATTGGGATATGTGGTATTGCAGTCTAAAAAAGTTCAAAACACCATTATTCATAAAATAACAAATGAATTATCTGAAAAACTCAAAGCCCGGATAAGCATCGAAACAGCCTCAGTTAACCTTTTCAACAGAGTTAAGCTCAACAATGTTTATATCGAAGATTTGAACCGGGACACCTTGTTTTTTGCCAAAGAAGTAACTATTGGTCTTCGAAGATACAACCAGAAAAAACGCATTCTGCAGCTTAGCAACCTGGAAATAGAAGAATCAAAATTTCTTTTTCGCATTGATTCCACGCAAACAGTCAACCTTCAGTTCATTATTGATGAATTTAAAAATAATAAATCCGGTAAAAAGCAAAAAGATCGGTTAAAATTCAGTATTCGAAACATTGACATCAGGGAATCTGTCTTCAGCCTTACGAATGCCAGGCCCAACAATAAAAGTTCCGGCATTGATTTTACAGATATGTGGCTTGATCCGTTTGAACTGGAAGTAGATGGTTTTGAATTAAGGCATGATACAGCTTTATTTGAAATTGAAGGCATGCATTTTAAAGAAAAAAGTGGCTTTGCAGTTAAAAATTTTGTCAGCCGGCTTAGCATTAGCAAAAGGCACATGCATTACCAGGATATGACCATCCATACAGCAGGCAGTGAGCTGGCTACTAAAGAAGCACTTTTTGAGTTTTCTAAATATAATAACTTTAAAATCAGACACATATATGACAGCGTAAGGCTTAACATTGCCTGCAACCCCAGTCGTCTGGCAATGACTGATTTGGCTTTTTTTGCTGATATTATACCTCCGGTAAAGGAAAACATTATTCTGTCCGGGGTATTTAAAGGTAAACTCAACAACCTGAAGGGTAAAAATTTAAACATCCGCTACAACTCTGGCACCAGCCTCAATGGCAGTTTTGACATTAAGGGTTTACCTGATATCAGCAATACATTTGTTTTTTTCGACATCACACAGTTAATTACATCTACGTTTGACATACAAAAAATTTACCGGGAGTTTTACGATCCGGAGTACCAAATTACTGAACTGTTCGACTCACTCGAAGTAATAAAATATACAGGCAAGTTCACCGGATTTTTTGATGATTTTGTAACTTATGGAAAATTTAATACAGCCCTTGGAAATTTATCAACCGACCTGCTGTTGAGGCCAGCCGGTAAAAAAACCATCGAATACAGTGGCAACCTTATTACCGAAAACTTTGAGCTTGGCCGTTTGCTGTCGATCGATAACAAGATTGTGGACCGCATTAGCGGAGACATAAACATAAATGGTAAAAGCAGTGCTGAAGATCGAATTGATGCTGATATTGAAGGCACCATTTATAATCTTGAAATCAATCAATATCCTTATAAAAACATTAATATATCAGGACGTCTGTTAAGCAATTTTTTTGATGGTGAGTTTAAGGTCAGGGATCCGAACCTTAATCTGGACTTTGCCGGTAGAGTAGATTTTACAGATGAACTTGCTGATTTTGATTTTACAGCCAGGGTTTCTCAGGCAAATCTGTTTAATCTCAACATTGATAAATCAGATTCATCTTCAGTAACCTCCTTTATGCTTCAGGCCGATGGTAGTGGAAAAAATCTCGACCAGCTTAACGGTGAATTCAGATTAATGGATGCATTCTTCTCAAAGAAAGAGAATCAAATAGAATTTTCGGATCTGGGCCTGACAGCCATGAATGCTCCGGATTCAAGCTATTTATCACTAAGATCGGATATAGTTGATGCTGAACTTTTCGGAAATTATGAAATTCAAATGCTTCCAAATACCATAAAGACATTTCTTAATTTCTATTTACCATCGCTTTTTCCTGAGGTTAACATAAGAGATGACATTGAAAGAAACAGTTTTTCGTTCCATGCTAATTTGAAGGATACAAAGGAGTTCTCAGCGTTCTTCTTTCCCAACTTCACTATGGCAGAAAACACCCACGTTGAAGGAAATTTTATACCCAAAGACAGCACCGTGCGATTGCACTTGAAATCCAACAACCTGGTATACAAACATTACAGCCTTGAAAACTTTTTTATTAATGTATTCACAAGTGAATCAGGTTTATCCCTTGAATCCGGGTCAAAATTCTTTAATCTCAATAAGAACATCCATCTTGAAAATTATGCATTGAAACTGCATGCGCTAAACGATACCATTAACTTTAATACTCAATGGCATAATTGGGATACTACTGTTTACAAGGGGAATATCAATGCACTGATGGCGCTGCAAAAACTCAATAACCATAAGCTGCCTTCCATTGATGTGATGATACCACCTTCTGAAGTAATCATGCACGATTCGGTTTGGCAGATTGCAAGAAGTACACTGGAAATAGATTCAAGCCGTATCTTCATCAATAACTTTAACATTAAAAGAAACCAACAGGAATTTAACATCAACGGATTATTGTCGGCAGATGCCAATGACAGGCTGGTATTCTCCTTCAGGGATTTTAGCCTGGAAAACCTGAATATGCTGATTGAGAACAATAAAGTATCATCCAAAGGCCTGATGAATGGAGAGTGCGAGATATTTAACGTGTACGACAACTTTTCTTTTAATTCTGATCTGGATATAAAGGATTTATATGTTAACGGTGAGATTATTGGCGATAGCAAGATAAAAGCCTTTTATAACTCGGACCAAAAACTCATCAACGTTGAGGCCGATGCCATGCGGGGCGATATCAACACCATTGCTATTGCGGGGGATTACACCCCTGCTGATAAAGCAGTGGATTTTGATATGACACTTAACAAATTGAGGCTTAACACTTTCAACCCATACTTGCGTGGAGTGTTTTCTAATCTAAAAGGCATGGCTTCGGGCAATATTGATGTTAAAGGTACGCTCGATCGCCCCCTAACCAATGGGAAAATTAAACTGAACAAATCGTCTGTAGAAGTGAATTATCTGAAAACCAAATACACATTCTCTGATCAGGTAAAGATAAAAGACAACACAATTTACTTTGACGACATCAATATTTTCGATCAAAGGGGGAATGCAGCCGTTGCCAATGGCATAATATCCAATAAATACCTGAAAAATTTTGAGTTGGATATGCATTTTAAAGCAGACCATTTTCTCTTTCTCAACACCACATATGCTGATAATAATGATTTTTACGGAACTGCATTTGCCAGCGGTATGATTGATATTTCAGGTCCAACAAAAAACCTGGTTTTTAATATCAAAGCCACCACTGATCCTGAAACCCGGTTTTATATTCCGCTTTCATCAAGCGAAGAAGTTGAAGAATTTAATTTTGTGCGTTTCAAGAAACCAGCAACCAAAACCGATCAATCAGAAAACAATGTTGAAGAAGATGAATACAAGGTAAACCTGTCGTCCCTGGTATTGAATTTTGAATTGGACGTAACGCCTGAGGCCGAGGTACAAATTATATTTGATTCGAAAATGGGGGACATCATTCGTGGCAGGGGCGACGGTAATCTCCGGATGGCAATTAATACCCTTGGAAAGTTTAATATGTATGGTGATTACAGCATAACCGAAGGAGATTATTTATTTACCTTAAAAAACCTCATAAACAAAAAATTTCAAATTGTTGAAGGCAGTTATATAAGCTGGAATGGTAATCCTATGGATGCAGACCTAAACATTAAAGCATCGTATGAAACCAAATCCACGCTTACAAATCTATTTCCTACTGAGGCAGAAAACAAGGAAGATCCCAATAGCAGCATTTATAACAAACGCTTGCCTGTGGAATGTCAGCTACTGCTAACAGAACAGTTGGTAAATCCAAAAATAGACTTTGGAATTTATCTGCCAACGGCCGATCCTTTTGTCAGAAGTCAGGTTGAAGGTAAAATTAATACAGAAGAAGAGTTGAGCAAACACTTTTTATCGCTCCTGGTCATCAATAATTTTATGATTGACCCCAATCAAATTCCATCAGCCGGCGATAATACAGCCCTGGGAAATGGCATCAACCCAATTGGAGTAACTACCAGCGAACTGTTTTCGAACCAGGTAAGCCACTGGTTATCTCAGATGAGCAATGATTTTGATATCGGAGTAAATTACCGCCCAGGTGATGAGCTCACGAAAAAAGAACTTGAAGTAGCCCTGTCTACCAAAATACTCAATGACCGTGTAAGCATAAACGGAAACCTCGATGTAGGCGGGAAACCGACAAGGGCTGATATAAATCAAACCAATAACATAGTGGGTGATTTTAATGTTGATTTCAAGTTAAACCGGAATGTCCATCTTAAGGCATTTAACAAAGCCAACAATGATAATTACAGGTTTTACGACTCAGATTATACCCAGGGAGTAGGAATTTTTTACAGGGAAGAATTTGATACTTTTGATGAGCTTTTTATTAAATATCTTGCAAAGCTAGGACTGAAAGAAAAGGATGAACAAAAAAACTAATGACGCCCACCTGTGATTCGTTCATCAGTTACAATAAAACTCAGCATCATATTTTAAAAAGTGTATCAATTCAATTAATTTAGTCAGGTTTTTAACAGAATAAGAATAATTATTTTAATTAACGTACGTTTTACTAAAAATTAAAAAACATACAATGTTTACACTTTTGCAGGTTAACGTGGCCGACACCACAGCCCTGGATCAACAGGGAGAAATAAGCTTACGATTTGTTGAAATGGCCCTCAAAGGGGGATGGATGATGGTTCCCATCGTATTGCTTTCATTTATTGCTGTCTACATTTTTATTGACAGGTATTATGCCATTAAAAGAGCATCCAGGGAAGATCAAAACTTTATGGACAGGATTAAGGATTATATCCATGATGGAAAAATTGATTCGGCTATGGCGTTATGCCAGAGCAATCCAACCCCGGAAGCTAAAATGATTGAAAAAGGCATTCAACGCATTGGAAGGCCACTGAATGATGTAAATACAGCCATTGAAAATGTTGGGAAACTTGAAATTTATAAGCTCGAAAAAGGACTTCCTTTATTGGCCACAGTAGCCGGTGGAGCTCCCATGCTCGGCTTCCTGGGAACCGTTATGGGTATGATTCGGGCATTTTATGACATGTCCATGGCAGGAAATAATATTGATGTGGCCCTGTTATCGAACGGTATTTACACGGCAATGGTTACTACTGTGGCCGGACTCATCGTTGGTGTGATTGCCTACTTTGCCTATAATATTCTGGTAGCAAATGTTGAAAAGGTCGTTAACAAACTCGAGGTAAATACATCCGTGTTCATGGATATTTTGAATGAACCGGCAAACTAAAATTTAAAGAACTATGGCTTTACGCACAAGAAATAAAATTAGTGTTGCCTTCAGCATGTCGTCTATGACAGACATTGTTTTTCTGTTGCTTATATTTTTCATGCTGACATCAACACTGATTGCACCCAATGCTTTAAAATTATTGTTGCCGCAAAGTAATTCGCAGACTGCTGCAAAACCCATAACCACCGTTTCCATTACTGCTGATTTGCAATATTACATTGAACAGGAACCAGTAGATCTCTCGGAGCTCGAAAACGTACTGCTGCAAAAACTACAGTACGAACAGGAACCAACAATTTCATTGCATGTAGATAAATCAGTTGCCGTGGAACACATGGTGAAGGTGATGAATATTGCCAAAAACAATAATATCAAAATGATTCTGGCAACGCAACCAATACGATAATATGAGTTCAAAAAGAAGGGGTATTATAGGAAGCATTATTTTTCATTCGGGATTACTGTTTATATTCCTGTATTTCGGCTTTACTACACCCTTACCCCTGCCGGCCGAACAGGGCATACTCATAAATTTTGGTGACAGCGATTTTGGTGCCGGCACCACAGAACCCCGACAGAATACACGGGTAGAACAACAAGTTGAATCACCGCCTGTACGCCAGGTTGAAGACAGAGCCGAACAACAGACCCTTACACAGGATTTTGAAGAAGCGCCGGCTGTGGAAGCCAATCCGGGAGAAACAGTTAAAGAACAACCTGAGGATGTTACTACTGAACAACCCACACAACAAACCGTGGAAGAAGAACCTGTTGAAGAACCAAGGCGTACCGTAAACCAGAATGCCCTGTACCGCGGGCGAACCGAAGATGGAGGCACCCAGGGTGAAGGCAGAACATATCCGGAAGGAAACCAGGGAAGTGCCACCGGAGATCCAAATTCAGACAACAGGACGTTAGGTCAGAGCCTTGGAGGAAACGGAAATACAATATCCCTTGAAGGACGTTCCATACAAAGTTTCCCTGAGCCTGAATATAACCAGCAGGTTGAGGGTAAAGTTGTTGTGGAGATTACTGTTGATCAGACAGGTAGGGTAGTAAACGCCATCCCGGGTGTAAAAGGATCAACCACAAACAACAGCTATCTGCTGAATTCAGCCAAACAAGCGGCTTTGCGTGCTCGTTTTGATAAAAAGCCCGATGCCCCAACAATGCAGAAAGGAACAATTACCTACAATTTTATACTGAATTAAAATACTCCAAAAAGCTTTAGCACCGATCCTGTTAAAGCAATAATTAAAAAATAGCGGATAAAAATTGCTCCTCTTTTTATGGCCAGCCTGGAAGCCACCAAAGCCCCCAACATATTTCCAAGCGCAAGTATTAAGCCTATTTTGTAATCCACCTGGTTGTTCCACATAAATACAGCAAGGGCTACCGGAGTATATATCAACATGATTAACAGCTTAATTGCATTCGCCTTCACCAGTCCCAGACCACTACCCAGCACAAGACCGGCCAGGAGAAAAAATCCCACACCGGCCTGAATGAAGCCGCCATAAATACCGATAAAAAAATAGATGATAAACTGCACCGGGATGGATTTGGCAGCTACCTCTCCGGCATGTTCTTTTATCCATACCTGTGGTTTAAACAAGATAAGCCCGGTCATTATAATCAGCAGAAAACCGATGGTGTGCTCCATAACCTGCTCATTTAGGTCGGCAGCCAGCATGGCCCCAACGACAGAACCAAGCAACGCGAAAACACCCAGCCTCACACCGGTTTTTGTATCGAGTACTTTTTGCTTTTTAAAACTACTAACTGCAACGACAGTCTGGAGCAGGATGGCCACCCGGTTTGTCCCATTAGCCACAGTGGGCGGTAATCCTAAAAAAATAAGCAACGGGAGGGTTAATAATGAGCCGCTCCCAGCCAGTGTATTGATGAATCCGGCAATAAAACCAGCGCCAATAACGGCTAAAACCAGGTACCATTCCATGAATATCCGGCAATAAGCTTAATCGGCAAATAAAGGATAACTGCCCATCATGCTGTTAACCCGCTTTTTTACATCCGCTATTTTACTTTCATCGTTGATGTTCATGATGACTTCATCGATCAGATCAACAATTTTAGGTATTATATCATCTTTTACCCCACGGGTGGTAATGGCTGATGTGCCAACACGAAAACCAGAAGTCTGGAATGGCGACCGGCTGTCAAAAGGTACCATGTTTTTATTGATGGTGATATCTGCCTTCACCAGGGTATTCTCAACCTGCTTCCCGGTAACATCCGGCACCTTTGTACGTAAGTCAATCAGCATGGAATGGTTATCTGTACCATCAGAAATTACTTTATAGCCTTTATCAATAAATGCTTTGGCCATGGTCCGGGCATTGGTAAGCACCTGTTGTATGTAATTCTTATAGGTATCGGTAAGCGCTTCACCAAAAGCAACCGCCTTGGCTGCAATGACATGTTCCAGCGGACCTCCCTGCGTACCCGGGAAAACGGCCGAATCGAGCAATTGCGACATCTTTTTCACCGCACCTTTAGGAGTGGTCAAGCCCCATGGATTGTCAAAATCCTTACCTATTACTATTAGTCCTCCGCGAGGCCCCCGAAGGGTTTTGTGTGTTGTTGTAGTAACGATGTGGCAATGTGGAAAAGGATGATTTAAAAAACCCTTTACTATCAAACCGGCAGGATGGGCTACATCAGCCATTAGCAGAGCACCAACCTTATCAGCTATGCTACGCATACGCTCATAATCCCAGTCACGTGAATAAGCAGAAGCACCGGCTACGATCAACTTTGGTTTTTCTTTGATGGCAAGTTCTTCCATCATATCATAATCAATCATCCCTGTTTCTTCTTTCACCTTATATGCAACGGGGCGGTATAAAATACCGGAATAATTGACAAATGAACCATGCGTTAAATGCCCTCCATGGGATAAATCCAGGCCAAGAAATGTATCTCCCGGCTTGAGCACTGCCAGCATTACTGCAGCATTGGCCTGAGCACCGGAGTGAGGCTGAACATTGGCCCACTCAGCATTGAAAAGTTTTTTAGCCCTTTCAATGGCAAGCTGTTCAACTTCATCTACTACTTCGCATCCTCCGTAATACCGTTTTCCAGGAAGCCCCTCAGCATATTTATTGGTCAGATACGACCCCATGGCTTCCATCACCTGGTCACTGACAAAGTTTTCAGAAGCAATAAGTTCAATACCATTCAACTGACGCTGATGTTCTTTCTCTATAAGATCAAATATTAATTTATCTTTTTCCATTAATAAAGTTTTAGGCATTTAGATATATTCAATTTCTACTTCTCAGCAGTTGCTTATGCAAGGTGCTTCTTCAGCTCATTAACGCAATCTGTCAATACCAGGGGTTTGGGAAGAAAACCAGCAAAACCGGCATCTCTGCATCTGTTACGCATCTCCGTATTATAAAATGCAGTTTGTGCAACAACAGGTACTTCCTTATTAATTTTCTTTATGGCTTCGAAAGCTTCAAATCCATTCATCTCAGGAAGTTGCAAATCCATCAGCACCAGATCAATATCCGGATGTTTTTCAAAGATTGCAACTGCTTCTTCACCAGATATTGTTGAATAAATGGTAAGCTCCGTATCCTGTAAAAACTCTTTAAGGAGTAACAAACTGACTTCGTCGTCTTCAACAATTAGAACCGATTTACCCTTCCATGGCTCAGGATTGGGCATATTAAAAAAATCATCAGAATAACTGCTCATAGGTTATGGATTTTTTCTCGGTTTCCAGCTATAACTGCAACATACATTATCTTCTTGCTGATTTTTATTTATTATTTTAACAATGCGGGCGTATGACAGCCGTAAAAATACAAAATAATATAAAAATACAATATTAATATTATATCATTCATACCATAAATAATCCAAATATTGAATGACAATGACAATCAGTTCTTTTCTATTAATCAGTGCCATATAATTTCCGGGTTGCATCAGGTCATGGATATATCCACCAACCATTTTCGGTATATGGAGAATAACTTGGATTTGGATATAAAACCAACATATTTTCCCTGGTTCACTACAGGAAGGTTCCAGGCTCCTGTTTCATTGAATTTTGTCATAACGGCTTCCATGGTATCGTTAGTTGAAACTGTTGCAGGAGGCATAATCATTAATGAACTCACTTTCATCTCATCATACATCTCGGTATTGAAGATGATCTCCCTGATATTATCGAGCAATACTATTCCGAGCAAAGTATTTTCCTCGTCTACTACAGGAAATATATTACGTTTCGATTTTGAAATGGTTTTTACCAACCTACGCAGAGTGTCATCAGGATGTACCTTTTTTAAATCCTTTTCGATAACCGAATGAATTTTGATTAGCTGTAAAATTGATTTGTCCTTATTATGGGTTAACAGCTCCCCTCTTGCCGCAAGGCGTTTTGTATAGATGGAATGCGGTTCAAAATACATGATAGTAAGGTAGGCGATTGTTGCTGTTGTTATTAAAGGAATAAAAAGCTGATATCCTCCGGTAATCTCAGCAATAAGGAAAATAGCTGTAAGCGGAGCATGCATCACTCCGGCCATTACACCGGCCATCCCCACGAGGGCAAAGTTACCAGGGGAAATATTAAAAAAATCGAACGAATTAATCAGCAGTGCCGACAGGTAACCGACAACTCCGCCCATAAAAAGGCTTGGGGCAAAAATTCCACCTACACCCCCGCTACCTGAAGTTAAAGCCGTGGCAAATACTTTGAACAACAATACCAGCAAAAGAAAACCAACAACAACCCAGAACTGATGCGCATACCCCTCAACAAGGGTTCCGGTCATAATTTCACTGGCCCGGTCATTAAATAAATCAATCAAAGTATCGTATCCTTCACCATATAAGGGAGGGAACAGATAAATCAGTAATCCGAGGCTTATGCCCCCAATCGCTATTTTAGAGTAGATATTTTTAACCTTTGCCATAACCGATTCGAGCCAGATGGTGATTCTTGTAAAATAAGTTGAAACCAGGCCGGTGATGATGCCCAGCACAATGTAATACGGCATGTCGCCCAGAAAATAAGATTCATCGACCATGAAGGAAAATATTACTCCTTTACCCATAAAAAAATAGGATACAGTTGCTCCGGTCACCGCTGAAATCAACAGGGGCAACAAGGACGACATAGTAAGGTCAAGCATAAGGATTTCAAGTCCAAAAAGAACTGCTGCAATAGGTGCTTTGAAGATACCTGCAATAGCACCGGCTGCACCACAACCTATAAGCAATGTTGTGGTTTTAAAATTCTGGCGCAACAAACGGGCAAAAGTAGACCCTATGGAAGAACCGGTTAGCACAATCGGTGCCTCTAACCCAACCGAACCGCCAAAACCAACTGTGAGCGTACTGGCAACCATGGAGGAATAATTGTTATGTGGTTTGATATAACCGCCTTGTTTTGAAATAGCATACAAAATGCGGCTGACACCGTGGCCAAGATTGTCTTTTACAAAATAACGTACAAAAAGGACTGTCAGTAAAATACCAATCATGGGGTACATTAAAAACAACAAATGTGCATTGTGCTCATCCAGATGACCGAGAATTAAGTTTGATGTAAAATGCACCGTATTTTTAAGTACCACGGCAGCACCGCCGCTTACCAGTCCGATTACAAAACTAAGTATGAGCACAAACCGGCGATGTGGGATGTGCCGTGCCCGCCATATTAGAAATCTTACAAGGATACCTTTTATTTTGTTCACTGCAGATAACATAATTAAAAAACTTCTCTACTAAAGCCAAATATACCCCAGGAAGATACGTTCAGTATTGTTAAAATCAGGATAAAAATTGCTGAATGAAAAACGGTGCAAATGTAGCATATCAAAACTGTTAAGCAAGGAGAAATTAAAAAGATTAATCTTCGGAAAAATCTTTTAGTAGTTTCCTGTATGCCGAGAAAAGTTTTGCCCTGGAGATGAACCCAAGGTATTTCCCCTTATTAATTACTGCAATGTTATATCTACCACTAACCTGAAACTTCATGGCTACATCTTCCACAGATTCACCTATATTAATAACATATTGTGGCATAAACATCAGGTCGCGGACATGTATCTTATCGTATAATTCGTGATTAAACATTATGTGCCGGATATTATCCATTTTCACAATTCCTCGAAACATGCCATCGCTTTCATCAACAACCGGAAAAATATTGCGGTGGGCATTCCGTATTACCTTAATTACATCGCCTAATGTCTGACCGGGATGAATCACACTAAAATCCTTTTCAATTAAATGTTCTACCCGAAGCAGCATAAGCAGGGCTTTATCTTTATGGTGTGTGATAAGCTCCCCACGGCGGGCCAACTGAATAGTATATACTGAATTTGAAATAAAAAACCTGGTAGTGGCAAAAGAAATGGTTGCCACAATCATTAGTGGCATAAACAAAGCATATCCACCGGTAATTTCTGCAATTAAAAAAATGGATGTCAATGGAGCATGAATCACTCCGGCAATTACTCCGGCCATGCCTACAAGTGCAAAATTGCTCAATGGCAGTTCTACACCAAAGAGACTCATGATATAAGCAAAAAACAGTCCTGTATGCGCTCCCATGAACAAACTGGGTGCAAAAATTCCACCCACACCACCTGCACCAAAAGTAACCGAAGTGGCAATTACCTTGAAAACCAAAACCAAGATAAAAAGAATGATGATGGTAAACTCGTTCCGGGCAAGCCCCCCGTAAAGGTTTGAAGCAAAGAGGTGATCAAACTGCCCTGCCAGTGAGGCGTTAATTATCTGATATCCCTCACCGTACAAAGTCGGAAGAAAAAAGATAAGGATACCCAGGATGGTCCCGCCAATCAATAACCGGTTAAAACCGCCTTTAATTTTCTCAAACAACCCTGTAACCCACATATAGCACTTGGTGAAATACAAAGAGACCAATGCAGTGAGTATGCCCAATAAAATATAATAGCCGGTATTGTCAATCTGAAAAACTTCATCAATTTTAAAAGAATAAAGCACATTCTGCCCCAATAAAAAATACGATGTCAATGCCGCCGTTGTAGAGGATATTAAAAGCGGTACAATAGCCGCCATGGTCAGATCGAGCATAATAACCTCAAGGGCAAAAACAATGGCTGCAATGGGTGCTTTAAAAATTGCTGCCATAGCGCCTGCAGAAGCACACCCCAACATGAGGGTAATTTGCTTATAGTTGAGGTGCAACAATCTTCCAATATTTGAACCAATAGCTGCGCCGGTAGCCACTGTTGGCCCTTCAAGACCAACAGACCCACCAAACCCAACAGTAAGACCACTGCTTATAACCGAAGAATACAGATTATGCCGCCGGATAATGCCACTGTTCTTTGATATGGCATACAACACACTGGGTATACCATGACCCACCGGACGCCGGTTAATATACCGGATAAACAATATGGTAAGAAAAATACCAATTAAGGGATAGATCAGAAAAAAGTAATTGCTCTGATCCATGGCTAATTTATCAAGAACAGTTTGGATATAATGCACCAGAGATTTGATGATAAAAGCGGCTAAACCGACAGCAATACCAATAAGCATACTCAGCAGCATTAACAATTGCTTATCGTTAATGCGCCTTAATCTCCACAAAGAAACCCTGGTAAGCAGTGACATCTTCATTTGGTTGGCAAAGATAATTGATCAGCTTACTTTGAAAAGCTTATTCAAAACCTCATAAGTCATTTTTTCTTATTTAATTTCATTCCTAATAATAAAAATACGAAACATTAGGCATATTGCGTTGAGTTTGGATTAATTTTGTAATAATTTGTGTGAAAGATTGTTTTTATGGCACAACACTAAATATGTCCGGTTTATCGTTTTTAAAAGGAATGGTTCAAATAATACTAATAATATTGGCTTGTTTTTTTTTACCAGGCAAATCAGGTGCCCAAATCCCTGAAATTCAACCACCTGATTTATATATGGTAGAAGTTATTAACCCTGAAGGGCATGTACGTTTGCATTGGACACACCCAGATGTATCATCAATACATGGCTATATTGCCTATTACCATGATCCTGAACTTGATCCAAGCCCCGGCATACCATTTGATACCATCTATCAGCCAGGAGAAATGAATCTGGTGGACCAATCTGGAAGAGCAAACACTGAACCGGTACCTTACAAAATTGCAGCTTTCAGAATAATTGATGGTAATTTCCACACCAGTCCGCAAACCAATCCGCATTACACCATTTACACCCGGCATGCGTATGACACCTGCAATTCCCACATCAGCCTAAGCTGGTCGCCTTATCGCGGATGGGAAAATATCCAGTATTATGAAGTATTGCAAGATGGCAACCCTATTCAACAATTGAATGATACCGTTTTTACTGTTAACCAACTACCTGACAATGCTCTGCTGAATTTTTCAATACGTGCTGTAAAGGAGCCAGGTACAGGAAGCACATCCAACATCATTGAACTAAACACATCCATTCCTGATGCTCCGGCATACATCAATGCCGACTATGTAACAGTATCCGGCAACAGCCAACTCGATTTCCGGTTTACACTTGGAGCAGGCGGGGGTAATTTCACGTATCATCTTGTGCGCCTGCAAAACAACCAGCCCAGCGACACACTTTCGAGCTTCACGTATGCAAATCCGGTTGAGTATGCTTATTATTCAGGTTCTGTAGAAGCGTCCAACGTATATCAATTAATTGGAGAATGTGGTTTTACCGAAGTTACTTCCAATACCTGCCAAAATATGGTATTGCAAGGTAACCGTACCGATAACACCATTCAATTGAGCTGGAATGAATATCAAAACTGGCTTGGCAATGTAGAAGGATACAATGTTTACAGGGTCAGTAGCTTCGGAACCGAAATGATTGGCTCAGGGCTGGCATCAACAAATTTCACGGATAATATCACTTCCCTGTTGGAAAGCGGGTATGATGGCGAGATTGGATACTATATTACAGCAGAAGAAGGCAACACAAACCCATACAATATCACAGGAAACAGCCAGAGCAATACGATATTTTTTACCATCACTAATGAAATAGAATTCCCTGAAGCATTTACCCCGAATGATGATGGAATAAACGATGTTTTCAGGCCGCTGAACATCGGATTTACTCCGGCATCATACAAACTGATTATATATAACAGGTATGGTGTGCCCATTTTTGAAAGCAATCAACTCAGCGAAGGCTGGGACGGCCGGTTTGCTTCAGGAAAAACCGTAAGTGAAGGAATCTATATCTATTACCTTGAGTATGTTGGTCAAGATGGCACTAGGCACCATCAACAAGGAAATATTACAGTTGTAATTCCCTGATTATTTTAATAAAAACAACCATTTTAAGGCACATTTGTTGTACAGCTAAATCTTATAAAAACAAATAATTTTGTGGTTTAATCAATTAATTCCGATAATTAACAACGAACCACATAAAAACATTAATTTTGAAGCTGCAAGAGACATAGGTGAATGGAGGAAGGCTTAATGGCATTACAATTTAAAACAGAAACAGATCTGGTCCAGGAGAAATTCGAAGATTTGCTTCGAAACTGTGTGAGATGTGACTCCCCTGGTGATAAGGAGCTTATTGAAAAAGCTTTCCGTGTGGCTAATGATGCCCATAAGGGAATGCGCCGGAAATCAGGCGAACCATATATCTTGCATCCCATCAGTGTAGCAAAGATTGTCACTCATGAAATTGGCCTTGGAGCCAAGTCTGTGGCATCCGCATTGTTACACGACGTGGTGGAGGATACAGATTACACCATTGATGATATCGAAAACATGTTTGGCCCCAAGATTGCCTCAATCATCGAAGGGTTAACCAAAATATCAGGGGTTTTTGATAAAAACTCCACTATTCAGGCCGAGAACTTCAGAAAAATACTCCTCACCCTTTCGGAAGATGTGCGGGTTATTCTGATTAAACTTGCCGACCGTTTGCACAATATGCGTACCCTGGGCTCAATGCCCCACCATAAACAAATGAAGATTGCCGGGGAAACCATTTACCTTTATGCACCCCTGGCACACCGGCTCGGACTCTACGCCATAAAAACAGAGCTTGAAGATTTAAGCCTTAAGTACCGCCATCCAAAAATTTTTGAAGAGATTTCAAAAAAACTGCGTGGAAGTGAAAAACGCCGTCAGGCATTTATCAACAAATTTTCAATGCCAATCATTGAGCGGCTTGTATCAGGGAATATTAAATTTGATATCAGCGGCCGGCCTAAATCGGTATATTCCATCTGGAATAAAATGCAGATGAAAAACGTACCTTTCGAAGAGGTATTTGATCTGTTTGCCATCCGTATTGTATTTGATCCCCTGGAAGATATTCCGGAGAAAACACAATGCTGGAACATTTACTCCATGATTACTGATATTTACATGCCCAAACCCGATCGGATCCGGGACTGGGTAAGTACGCCCAAAGCAAACGGTTATGAAGCCTTACATACCACTGTAATGGGACCCGAAGGCAACTGGGTGGAGGTGCAAATCCGTTCGCGGCGTATGGACGAAATAGCCGAACGCGGGTATGCAGCCCACTGGAAATATAAAAACTCCACTGTTGGTCACGAAAATGAACTCGATAAATGGCTCAAGCGCATTCGCCTGATGCTTGAAAATCCAAATAGCGATGCCCTGGAGTTTTTAGATGATTTTAAGATGAACCTGTTTGCATCAGAAATCATTGTATTTACACCAAAAGGTCAGTTGCGGACATTACCTGCAAATTCCACGGCTCTGGATTTTGCCTATGAAATTCATACCCAGGTAGGAAACAAAGCCATTGGTGCAAAGATCAATCACCGGCTTGCGCCCCTTACCTCACCTATAAAAAGCGGTGATCAAATAGAGATAATTACCTCAGAGCAAGGAAAACCAAAAAGGGAATGGCTTAATCTGGCAAAAACTGTGAAAGCAAAGGCAGCCATAAAAAGTTCGCTAAAAGCAGAAACTAAAAACCGGATTGAAAAAGGTAAAACCATCCTTGAAGAAAAACTAGCGGAAATAAACCTGAAACCAAGTTCCAGGGTATTTAAAAAACTGCTGCCTGCTTTTGAAGTAAGCAATAAGGACGAGCTTTACAGTAAAATTGGCAGTGGCATTATCGTGCTGGAAGATTTGAAAAAAATCCTTAAAAAGAATACGAAAAACAAATGGATCCGCTACTGGGAGATTCAGTTTGCCCGATCGTCCGGTAAAAGCAAAAAAAACAACCACAAAACTCCGGGTGATGGAAAATATCAGGATGGCCCGCTTGTAATCGAAGAAGAAAAAGAAAACAAAAACCTCACCTACCAGATTGCCAAATGTTGTAATCCCATTCCGGGTGATGAAATAATCGGTTATAAAAACAACAACAATATCATAACTGTCCATAAGGTACGCTGCCCAAATGCTGTGAAAATTATGTCGAGCCAGGCAGAGCATATCGTAACCACAAAATGGACCATGCACAAACTGTTTTCATTTCTTGTACGAATCAGCATCAGCGGATTCGATAAATTTGGAGTCTACAATAGCATTATCACTATTATTTCCAAGGAGTTAAATGTAAATATCCGTGCCATCAACCTCTCAGGCCATGATGGCATTTTTGAAGGACACCTCGACCTGTATGTGCACGACACAAAAGACCTGAACAACCTTATAATGAACCTCATGAAAATTAAAGGGGTGGATTCTGTAAGCCGTGTTGAAGCCGTTGAAGAGTAATTAAAAAATTATTTAGAATTAGTTTTAGATTTATTAAAAATGTTCTATTTTAGACCACTATTTTAAATTAGTCTAATTTATGTTAAACGAAGAAACAAGGGAAACCGTAAAGAAAATATTCACAGAATATTTGGAGAAGAAGGGCCACAGAAAGACACCGGAACGTTATGCAATATTGGACGAAATATACTCGCGCGAGGGACATTTCGATATCGAATCCTTATACATCTTCATGAAAAATAAAAATTACAGGGTCAGCAGGGCTACCTTATACAATACTATTGAGCTATTGCTTGACTGTAATTTGGTAATCAAACATCAGTTTGGAAAAAACATTGCGCAGTTTGAAAAGGCATATCAGTGCATGCAGCACGATCATCTCATCGACATGGAAACAGGCACTGTAATAGAGTTTTGTGATCCACGCATGCAGGAGATTATCCGTACGGCATGCGAACTAAATAATTTCACTCCCTCTCACCATTCCCTGTACATTTACGGAGTGAAGAAAAAATAAAAGTTAAAAAAATGTTTATTTCTATGAAGCAACTACCGGGTATTGTAGTTGCTTTTTTTGTAACTTGCCCCGCTGTGCAAAATGCGTATACGCATGCTTGCATTTTTTGCGCTGAAGCTGAAAGCATAAACCAAAAGTTAAACCGTGATAGAAATTTAAAATTAAGCTAATGAAAGTTGATGTTTTACTTGGTCTCCAATGGGGTGATGAGGGAAAAGGAAAAGTTGTGGATGTACTTACCCCCAACTACGATAATATTGCAAGGTTTCAGGGTGGCCCCAATGCCGGGCATTCACTTGAATTTGGCAACATCAAACATGTTTTGCATACGATACCCTCGGGCATTTTCCATGAAAACAAAAAAAACATCATTGGCAATGGGGTTGTGATTGATCCCTTGATTTTTTTGAAAGAAATTGAATCGATCAAAAAACTTGGAATTGATTTAAAAAAGAACCTCTTTATCTCAAAAAAAGCACACCTGATACTTCCGACGCATAAAGTACTTGATGCTGCTTCAGAGGCTGCTAAAGGCAAAACAAAAATTGGCTCAACCCTGAAAGGCATCGGCCCAACCTATATGGATAAGACAGGACGAAACGGACTACGTGTGGGCGATATCCTCGAACCGGATTTTAAAGAACGCTACCAACAACTTAAAAACAAGCATTTACAGATTTTATCCCAATACGATTTTGATTTCAACGTTGAAGACGAAGAAGCTGCCTGGTTCAGGGGAACGGAGATTTTATCGGAATACAATATTGTTGACAGTGAGTTGTTCATTAACGAAGAAATAAATAATGGAAATTCTGTGCTTGCTGAGGGGGCACAAGGCACCTTGCTGGATATTGATTTCGGATCATATCCTTATGTAACCTCCTCAAACACCATTTGTGCAGGGGCCTGCATTGGACTTGGCATTGCTCCGACAAAAATTGGTGAGGTATTTGGTATATTCAAGGCTTACTGCACCAGGGTGGGTAGTGGCCCCTTCCCTACCGAATTGCTTGATGATATGGGCGATGATTTACGCAAAAAAGGCAACGAATTTGGAGCAACAACCGGCAGACCAAGACGCTGTGGATGGCTCGACCTTGTTGCTTTGAAATATTCTGTAATGATTAACGGTGTTACGCAACTAATCATGACAAAAGCAGATGTGCTGACAGGCCTTGATAAAATCCACGTATGCACTGCCTATAAAACAGAAAAAGGTGTAACCTCATATTTACCTTATAACATCGAAACACCAATTACACCCAAGTACATTGAATTTGATGCCTGGGATGAAGATATCAGCCAAGTGGAAACATACGATGCATTGCCGGAAACTCTTAAAACCTATATTGCTTACATCGAAAAAGAACTTGGGGTGCCAATAAAAATTGTCTCAGTTGGGCCAAACAGGAAGGCTACTATTGTTCGTAATGAAAGCAATGATTAAATAATATCAAAGCGGCACTAATAGTATTCATATTCTCTCCAAGTGATATTATTTCCTGGAGTATAAACTCTGAAGTTATTGTTCAGGATTAGGTTTCTCAAGCCCATGGCCCCGGGGACCTTTTTCTGTTTTCCTAAGTAACAGCGCCCAAAGCATTCCCATTACGCCAAGAATACTTAACAGCCACATCCCCATAGTATACCCATCGGGATTAACATCTGAAGCGTTGTTCAAATCATTGGACCAGCCTATCATAAAGTTAAATATAGCAACACCCGTTTGCTGTATAACAGCCATCAATGCGTATGCAGTTCCCAGTTTTTTCTCATCAACAATATAAGCAACGGCAGGCCACATAACTGTTGGAATTAAGGTAAAGGCAATGCCCAGCATACCGGTTGGCAGAAAAATACTAACGTCACTATAGACCAACATCAGGTAAACAGGAAGTATAAGAATGGCTCCCAACAACATTATCAGCGCCCGTTTCCCAACCTTATCAACGATAATACCCACAATGGGTGTTGCAATTAATGACATGATAGGTAAAATACCATTGGCCTGTCCGGCAACCTGTTTACTCACATCATGAACATGCATGAAAAATTTAATGGCAAAGGATCGAAATGGAAAAACCGCACTATAGAAAGTCAGGCACAGCAAGGTTATAAACCAAAATGATCGGGAAAAAGTAAACAACTGTTTAAAATTGATCTTATCGGTGTGCACTGATTTGGTCAAAAAGTTCTGTCGCTCGGCTTTTTGTTCCATCCGGTAGTATATCACACCACCGACCAGACAGAGCAATCCAAAAATAGCTGCTAAATAAAGCGGATCCTGCCAGTTGGTGTAAAGCCCTGTAGCAAAGGTAGGCGATAAATCGGCACCCAGCGATGCAAGCCGCGCAAAAGACAGATTCAATCCCATGGCAAAACTAATCTCTTTCCCCTTAAACCACTTGGCAAGCGTGGTCGTTATTGCTACTATTAACGGTTCGGCCCCTAATCCCAGAAGAAACCTTCCGGTTGCCATTATGTAAAAATTTGGCGACACAGCAGTAATGAAACCTGAGGCAGCACATATAGCCCCAAAAAGCAAGATGGTTTTTCGTGTTCCAATTTTATCTACAAGAATACCTCCTATCAACAAAAAGATTACAGCAGCAATGCTATAAACGGTATATAACAACCCGATTTGCTTATCAGAAAAACCCAGTTCAGAGGCCAGTTGGTCAGCTACCGGAGCAATGCTGTCATACAAATAATAATTCCCAAACATAGCCAGGCTTACAACTACGAGTACTATCCATCGCAATGAAGCAGGAGATTTTTTATTATTCATACCTTTCGATTTTTGAAGCATTCGTAAAATCGCTTCAAAGAAACAGATATTGTTTTAAAAAAAATAGAATAAATAATTTTTATTCATTTTAAATTATTTATAATTATTAGATTTTCAAGGTTGATTTTGTTCCGGGAATTCCATATTTGGAAATATATTAGCATTTTTGCACTTTCTAAAAAAAAATCAAGGACAAATACCAATATTTGAAATAATAATAAAATAATATTCCTATGATTAAAAGTCCATTACAAAAAGCAAGGGCGAGCTATGTCCCTAAGCTTCCTGCTGCCTTGCACGGTGCAGTTGCCATTACTGAAGGCGAGAAAACACAATCGGTAGCCGATCAGGAAGACATTAAAAAAATGTTTCCAAACACCTATGGAATGCCGTTGTTAAAATTTGAACAAGCAGTAACAAAAAGAGAGATGCCTGTGGTCAATGTAGGTGTTATCTTATCCGGAGGACAGGCCCCGGGTGGCCATAATGTAATTGCCGGCTTATTTGATGGTATCAAATCACTGAATCCCGACAATAAGGTTTACGGTTTTCAGGGTGGCCCGAGCGGACTAACAGACAACAAATACCTTGAACTGACTGATGAAATTATAGACCAATACCGGAATACCGGTGGATTTGACATCATCGGCTCAGGACGTACAAAGCTTGAAAAAACCGAACAATTCGACCTGGGAATCAAAAACTGCAAAGCATTAGGCATTAACGCCCTTGTCATTATTGGTGGTGATGATTCAAATACCAATGCCTGCGTTCTGGCAGAATATTATCTTGCCAAAAATGCAGGAATTCAGGTAATAGGTGTGCCCAAAACCATTGATGGTGATTTAAAAAACGAGATGATTGAGACTTCCTTTGGTTTTGATACAGCCTGCAAAGTTTATAGCGAACTTATCGGTAATATTCAGCGTGATGCCAATTCTGCAAAAAAATACTGGCATTTCATTAAGTTGATGGGACGTTCTGCATCGCATATTGCCCTGGAATGCGCCCTTCAAACGCAACCAAACATTACCCTTATCTCAGAAGAGGTTGAAGCTGAAAAACAAACATTGGATGACATTGTAAAATATATTGCAGGTATAATAGCTGACCGTGCCAGTAATGGTGAAGAGTTTGGTACCGTAATCATTCCTGAAGGATTGATTGAATTTATTCCTGAAATGAAGGCACTTATTGCCGAACTGAATGACATGCTCACGGAAAAAAATGATGAGCTTATCTGCATTGAATCGAAACAGGAAAAGCGGGAATTCGTTGCTGAAAACCTGAGTCATGATTCGGCCAATGTATACTCCAGTTTACCAAATGACATTGCCGATCAGCTAATTATGGATCGTGACCCGCATGGCAATGTTCAGGTTTCCAGGATTGAAACGGAGAAGTTGCTCATAGAGATGACGGAAAAAAGACTGAAAAAACTCCGCAAAAAGGAAAAATACCATGGCAAATTTGCCACTCAGAATCACTTTTTTGGATATGAGGGCCGCTGTGCCGCACCATCGAATTTTGATGCAGACTATTGTTATTCGCTGGGCTTTACAGCTGCCATCCTTATTGGTGAAGGCAAAAGTGGATATATGGCTTCAGTGCGCAATCTTACCAAACCGGCTGAGGAATGGATTGCCGGTGGTGTTCCCATCACCATGATGATGAATATGGAAAAACGCCATGGTAAAATGAAACCGGTTATTCAAAAGGCACTGGTTAAGCTTGATGGTGCTCCGTTCAAAGCTTTTAAAGCCAAAAGAAAAGAATGGGCAAAAAACACTTCTTATGTATATCCGGGGCCAATTCAATATTTCGGCCCAAGTGAGGTTTGCGATTTACCCACCAAAACTATTGAACTTGAGCATCAATAACAGGTTACCTGTAAATACGATTAAACCAGAGGCTTTCAGAAATGGAAGCCTTTTTTATGTAAAATAAAAAAAAATAAGTAAATTGCTGACTATCCAATTTGTATAAGAAACTATGAAATATTACTAACCTTCAAAAGAATACCCCATGGTTGACGTTAAAAAAAAGAAAGGCACAATAGCTATCCTTACCGGAGGAGGCGATGTACCCGGACTCAATCCAGCAATAAGGGCAATTACCATCCGAGCTATCAGAGAGGGATACCAGGTTCTGGGATTGCGTCGGGGCTGGGCCGGAATCACTGAATTTATCCGTGATAAAAAAGCAAATAACAGCGATAAATACACTGTTCTTACAGAAGAGCTGGTGAATAAAGCCGGGCGTACAGGTGGTACATTTCTTCATACCTCCAGGACAAGGCCCAGTCATGTACCAAAATCACATGTACCTGATCATTTAAAAGATAAGTATACAGATGAAGTGAATGATCTTACACCGGAAGTGATTAAAAACCTCGAATATCTGGGGGTTGACTATCTTATCCCTATTGGAGGCGATGATACCCTAAGCTATGGAGTCCGTTTATATTCTGAAGGGGTAAAGGTAGTTGCCATCCCAAAAACCATGGATAACGATGTTCCGGGCACCGATTACTGTATTGGGTTCAGTACCTGCGTTACACGCACTATCCAAATGTGCAATACACTAAGGACATCAGCTGGTTCGCATGAGCGGATTCTGGTACTGGAAGTATTTGGCCGCTACGCAGGATATACTGCCATGCTGCCTACCATGGCCGGGGCCGCTAACCGTTGTGTTATCCCTGAGTATAAATTTGATGTGGAAAGATTAACCGAGCTGCTGGTGAGCGATCGTAATCATAATCCGAGTAAATATTCAGTGGTACTGGTAAGTGAAGGGGCTACCTTTGCCGGAATGGATAAAATGGTGTACAGCTCAGCAGAGAAAGATGCTTACGGTCATGCAAAACTGGGCGGTATCGGCGATCATGTTTCCGCAAAAATAAAAGAACTTTCAGGCCAGTTTAATGATGGTAAGCATTTAAACATAATTAACCAGCAACTTGGTTACCTTGTCAGAGGCGGCGATCCAGATGCCATTGACAGCATTGTACCCATGGCTTATGGCAATCTGGCTCTGGATTTGATTCTTAAAGGGATTCATGGCCGCCTGGTGGTGCTGCGAAATGGAAGGTATGATAATGCACCCATTGATGTGGTTACAAGTACAAACAAGATAGTGGATATAAGCAAGCATTACAATACCGACAGGTTACGCCCGCTCTATAAAAGCTTCGAATTCCAGCCGTTATTTATTATGACCGGAAATAATTAATTATTATAATACATCTTAATGTAAGCATGCAAAAGGCCTTCCTGTAAACAAACCGGAAGGTCTTTTGGCTTAAGATTAATCAATTACATTATCTGCTGATATAAATCCAAGCCTGCACCCCGGCAGTTTCCCGGACAGGTTCCAAATCATTAAGGGCAACCCGCAAATTATTGTAAGATTTTGCAGTTACCAAATCAAACCTGCCATGACCTTCAATAATTTTACCATCAAATCCCATTGACTTCATTTTATTAGCATACATTTCAGCATTGGATGGCACAGTAAAACTCCCTGTAATGATATGAAACTTGTTTGACAGGAAGGTGACATCCTCATCCAATAGTGATTTTACGGAGTCAATCTTCAGGTTAACCTCACTTCGGATTCTGGATATTTCCGCTTCATGTTGTTCTTCGGTAATATACCTTTCCAGCCGGTAATTCAACAAGGTATCCACGTCATTGGACACCAATTGCTGCTTTTCAAAAAACCTGCATGAACTCACTGCAAGTGTAAGAAAAAATATTATCATCACACTGACTTGAATTCTTGTTTTCATTCGTGAAAAATATTTAGTTAATACGATAATAAGTATTTATATAGGGTCTATCAGTATATCCAACAGATATTAGTGCAAAAAGATTAGCAAATTTACAACAGTTTTTGATTTTTAAGGTTACGAAAATAGCACATGCCTGTAAATATAGTTATCTTTATGTAAGCATATCAAAACATTAACATACATTATCAAAATATAATTCGAAAATTGAGAGCTCATGGCTGATTTATCTTCATCTTTTGCTGGTTTATCCTTAAAAAACCCTGTTATCATAGGAAGTTCAGGACTAACCAACAACGAAAATAACATTCTCTCGCTTGAAAAAAACGGCGCCGCGGCTGTGGTATTGAAATCGCTATTTGAAGAAGAAATAGTCCGCGAAATGAATATAGGCCTTGGAAAAATGAGTGGAGATGGTTTTTTATATCCTGAAACGCTGGAATTTTATGAAGACTCTTATGGAGAAGAGGAAAGCACAGTAAAATACCTGGAGTTGATAAAAAAGGTAAAAGCTTCCTGTTCAATTCCTGTTATCGCCAGCATTAATTGTCTTTCAGCCAATCAATGGACTACTTTTCCGGAGTTAATAGAAGAAGCAGGAGCTGATGCTTTGGAGCTCAATATTTTTTTGCTTCCCGCTGATTTAAATAAAGAAGCAACGGAACAGGAAGAAACATATTACACAATTGTAAATGAAGTGCTTAAGCAAGTGAAAATACCGGTTGTAGCTAAAATTAGCCCTTACTTTTCGAACCTGGCTACCGTCATCAATAAGTTATCCAACACCGGATTAAAAGGACTGGTATTGTTCAACCGCTATTATGAACCGGATTTTGACATCAATACGTTTGAACACGTACCTGCAAGTGTCCTCAGTCAGCCAGGTGATCTTTACCAATCGTTGCGCTGGATTGCTCTGATGGCCGGGAGGGTAAATTGCGATCTTGCTGCAACTACCGGTATTCACAGTGCTGATGCTTTGATAAAACAGCTTTTGGCTGGTGCTAAGGCAGTAGAAATAGCTTCTTCGTTATATACCCATGGGCATGGGTTTATTCAAAATCTGCTCCAGGGACTTGAAAAATGGATGGACGCAAAATCGTTTGCTGCAATTGATGATTTTCGTGGAAAAATGAGCGCAAAAGAATCTGATAACCCGGCAGTTTACGAAAGAGTCCAATTCATGAAATACTTCAGAGGATATACAGTCTAAAATAAAATCACAATTTTTACTTTTTTCGGATCAGCCATTTTCCTGAAAAAAAAAATTAAATCTGCATCTTTGCAGCATGGAAGAAAAGTTTGCTTTAACCCTTACTGCCCACCGGCGTTTTGGGGATATAATTACACCTTACTGGATTGAAAAACAGTCTAATAAAGTTTATTATTCAGCCAAAGAAAGAATTACAGAAATAAATCTTTCAAAGTTTGAAAAACAGCTGGAAGCACACCAAAAAGAATCAGTAAAACTTTGCGAAGAATATAATGACCAAACGTTACTGAAACTCTTTTCGAAGAAGAAAAAAAGCGTCAAAGACTTCATCAATGAGGTAGAAGAAGAATACTTTGAAAATCATATACGGCCTTACATTGAACGCCGCATTGCAAAACTCACCCAACTAATAATCCGGCATGAAATTCCCTTTTTCCATAAGGTGGAAATGAATAATCTGCATCCATCCGATAAAATAATATGGGCCGGGGAAAACTGCTCAACAGTATTTAATTTCAGCAAAAAAGAAGAAGGCACAAAGTACTTTTTAACCATCCGGCATAAAGACAAAACCATAAGCCTTACAAATAAGCACGGCCAGGTTATTTGCAATGACCCGTGTATCCTTATTCTTGAAAATACACTGTTTAGGTTTAATGACATTGATGGTAAGAAACTCCTGCCGTTTTTTACAAAAGAGGCGGTTTTTATAAATAAACAGGCCGAAGAAAAATATTATTCCAGTTTTGTTTTAAACACCATTAAAAAATACCAGGTTAATGCTGAAGGATTTACAGTTGAAAAACAAAACCCAAAGCCCGTAGCCTTCTTGTTTATTGAACGCGACCTTTCGCAGTTACCTGTACTAACACTGAAATACAGGTACGGCCCGAAAAACTTGATCCTGGCTAACCGTAATAAGGGGGCCTTGGTTTCTTTTGATAAAGAGAATTTTTCATTCACCTGTATTGATCGGGATTACGGATGGGAAAAAGACCGCCATAAAAAACTGGAACAACTGGGATTATTGCGCAAGAATGAAATCTATTATTCTCCACCGGATATTTCTGAGCCTGAAACAGGGCTATATATATTAATTAACTGGCTCAATGAACATAAGTCCATGGTTGAAAACCACGGTTTTGTACTGGAACAGGAAAAACCAGGACAAAAATATTATACCGGCGAATTTGAACTGACCCTAAACGTTGAAGATTACACTGACTGGTTTGATGTAAGGGCCTATGTGGTGCTGGGAGAAATAAAAATTCCGTTTATTGCCCTTCGCAATCATATTATTAAAGGAATACGCGAGTACAGGTTGCCAAATAATGAAGTCTTCATCCTGCCGGAGGAATGGTTTTCAAAGTATCGTGAGCTATTTACGTTCTCTGAAGATGTAGAAGAAGGCCTGAAAATAAAAAAACAACATTTCACGGTATTGCAGGAGGCTTTAAGCGGCTTTGACAAAAAAGCTTTTGAACAACTGGCTGAAATAAACCTTGAGAGTAGGGTGCAGCAGAGCCCTGCCGGACTAAATGCCAACCTCAGACCCTATCAGCTTGAAGGCTATTCATGGATGGTTAATATGCAAAAACATAAATTTGGTACATGCCTGGCAGATGACATGGGCCTCGGTAAAACTTTGCAGACACTTGCCCTGTTGCAGCATGATTTATTAAACAAAAAAACGGGCAATGCCAAAAGCCTGCCTGGGACAAAGCCAACTCAGCTATCACTTTTTGGCACATCCGAAGATATGGTGCAAACTAAAGAAAAACAAGTGGGTAAACCTACGCTGATTATTTTACCAACTTCTCTGGTTCACAACTGGTTGAATGAGATCAACAAGTTTTTACCTGATTGCCGGGTGTCGGCTTTCGTTGGCACCTCACGTAGCGATTTTTCAGAATTCTACCATGAACACGATATTATTCTGACTAGTTATGGTATTATCCGTAACGATCTGGATGTTATTTCCAGGTATCCGTTCAATTTCCTGATTCTGGATGAGAGTCAAACCATAAAAAACCATGAATCAAAAACCTATCAGGCAGTAATGAAACTTAAAGCCAGTCATAAAGTGGTCCTCACAGGCACACCCATCGAGAATTCACTGAGTGACCTGTGGTCACAAATGAATTTTTTAAATCCGGGCATCCTGGGTGACTTTAATTTTTTCAAAAATGAGTTTATCACTCCAATTGAATCTCGTAACGATAGGGAGCAGCAATTAAAACTCAAGCAACTGATACAGCCGTTCATATTGCGCCGGACAAAATCGCAGGTTGCAAAAGACCTTCCAGAGCTTACAGAGCAAACCGTGTTTTGCGACATGTCTGAAGATCAGGAACGTTTCTACGAAATTGAAAAATCCAAAGTACGCAACAGCATCCTTGAAAACATCGGCAAACAAGGCATTGAAAAATCCACCATGATCATCCTGCAAAGCCTAACCAGACTACGTCAAATTGCCAATCACCCTTCACTTTTTGATACTGATTATGGCAGTGATTCGGGTAAATTTGAAGATGTTACCCGCAAGCTTGAAAACCTGAAAAGTGAAGGCCATAAGGTATTGGTTTTTTCCTCTTTCGTAAAACACCTTAACCTGATTGCGAATCATCTTGAAGAAAATCATTCCGGATATGTTATGCTTACCGGGGCAACTAAAAACCGGGAAGATATTATAAAAAAATTCCAGGAAAACGAGGATATTAATTATTTCCTCATTTCTCTTAAAGCCGGTGGTGTGGGACTAAACCTTACTGCTGCAGATTATGTGTTTATCCTAGATCCCTGGTGGAACCCTGCTGCCGAACAGCAGGCTATAAGCCGGGCCCACCGGATTGGCCAGCACAACAAAGTAATGGTTTACCGGTTTATATCCAACAGCAGCATTGAAGAAAAAATCATCAGGCTACAGGACAAAAAAAACAAACTGGCCGATGCCTTTGTAAACAGCAACAATCCGTTTAAAGGAATTACCCGGGAGTCGCTGATGGAATTGTTTGACTAGCGTTTTGGTAATAATTACGGCCACAAATATGTGTCTTAAACCAAATCACAAGCATCAGCCGGCATCCAGTGCGCTTCTTTACCCTCCCATTTTACATTACAACCTATTGGATTGGTAACAGGTACTGAAACGGATTTCCCTTCTGTTAATTCACTGAGGGTCCTGTCCAGGTCGTTTACGGTAATTTTAGAAGCATCTCGTGGATTATCAACTCCCCGGCCGGTATATACCAAATTTCTGTCTTTATCAAACACATAAAAATGAGGTGTTCTGAGGGCTCCGTATTCAAGAGCAACTTCCTGGCTTTCATCGTGAAGATATACCCAGGGAAATTTTTTTTGTTTCATGCGTTCCACCATGTGATCATAATCATCTTCAGGATAGGTATTGGGGCTATTGGAATTTATGGCCACAAAATGAACTTCTTTTGGAATGAACTTGTTTGCGGTTTCACGGGTAACCTCATCCGAACCAAGCACATAAGGACAATGATTGCAGGTGAAAAATATTACCAGAAATTTTGAATCATCAAAATCATGCAAGGTATACCAACTACCATCTGTGCTTTTAAGTTTAAAATCCGGTGCATTATCGCCTAGTTGAAGTGTAAATGCCATAACAAATTGTTTTTAACAGGTTAAACATATTTGATGTAACAATTCTAATGGTTTCTGGTTCGAAAGAAAAGGAGGCCCTCAGTGATAACACCAATAGCCTCCGGTTCCGATTTTTGCTCGTGGTAGAGAAAAAATCATATAAACAGATTACAGACCACCTTTTATGGTATATTTTATCTTTGCCAATACAAAAATGGTATCTGTCAAAGGTTCATCGATTACTGCTTTTGCGGTAATGGAATATTGATCATTATCCAGGTATTTTTCCAAATCCTCAGATATAACATCTAATTCTACCTCTCTTGCATCAGCCGGCATTGGATCCTTTTCTGCAATTACAACTTCAGAAAGTGTACCAGCTTTAACTGTTGTGCTAACTGCACTAATGCCGTTAAAGTTCACCTGTTGGTCAGGGTTGGTTACTTCAAAAAAGGCTTCCTTAACCAAAACTGAAGAAATATTGTCTTTATCAAGATCATTATCCTCAAGAATTTCCTCAAAATCACTGGATATCACTTCAATATGCACAACTTTTTCACCAATATCATTGGTTGGATTTATGGTGAAATCAAATTCAATGAAATCAGAGTCGAACGAAATAATGTCGTCAAGAAGTTCATCACAAGCGGTAAAACCAAATACCACCATGAGCACCAAAAACAATTTGTTAAATTTTTTCATAATCTGTTTATTAAATTTTTGTTCCAGGATTTATAGCACAGCCAATGTTTAATTATGTAAATGTAAAGAATAGTAAAGCTCATAAGTACATCTTTTTGATTAACAACATGTATGAAATAATAGAGCTTAACTAATAATTGACAAAAATCATAAAACGGGTTTTATTTGCTGTAATTCAATTATTTCTAAAAAAAAAATACAGCATTTTTTTCTGTATTAAAAATGCCGAATAGGACTTAATAAAATGATTTTTATATTTGTCGGCTACGAATATTTATCTAATAGACTAAATTATGGCAAAGAGTCAAAAACATCCCAAGGGATTAATGGTGCTCTTTTTCACAGAGATGTGGGAAAGATTCAGTTATTATGGTATGCGGGCATTGCTTGTTTTATACCTGACATCAGAATTAATACATGGCGGTTTTGGTTTAGACCGTGCTAAAGCACTCGAGATATACGCCATCTTTACCGGATTGGTATATTTAACTCCATTATTGGGCGGGTTTTTGGCAGATAAGTTTTTTGGTCAGCGAAAGTCGATCTACATTGGCGGTATTTTGATGGCCCTGGGGCAATTTGCACTGGCAACCTCGCAAGCAGGAGCTGTAGAAAGCCGGAATTTATGGTTAAGCATTGGTCTGGGCATTCTTGCTATGGGTAATGGCTTCTTTAAACCTAACATAAGTAGCATAGTTGGAAAACTATACAGTGAGGATGACCCCAGAAAAGACTCGGCATTTACTATTTTTTATATGGGTATTAATATTGGTGCCTTTGCAGCTCCAATTATTGCAGGTACTCTTGGTGAGAAGATAGGATGGATGTGGGGTTTCAGTTCCGCAGGTATCGGCATGTTAATTGGTACAGCCTGGTTTTATTTCCAACGTAAAGCCTTGGGACCCGTGGGCATGCCTCCAACATCCAAATACGCTAAAAACGGACGTACCCAGCTTGATGGCAGAGAGTTTCTGGAAATAGTTTTATACGTTATAGCTATCTCTCTTGCAATTTTTGGGGCCATTAAGCTGTGGGCATTCCTCTCAGAGGACTTTAAAAACACGCTTATAACAGTAGCAGCCATTGCTGGTGCTTCAGCTTTGCTATATGTTATTATCCGTAACACCTCCGGAAAAAAACAGTGGAGCCGCGTAGCTGTAATCCTTGTTTTATGTTTCTTTAATATCTTCTTCTGGGCCGGTTTTGAACAGGCGGGTGGAACATTTAATCTGTTTGCCGCCGAAAACACAGACCGAATGATTTTTAACTGGGAAATCCCGGCTTCTCTGTTTCAATCTGTTAATCCTATTTTTATCATCATTTTAGCCCCGGTTTTTTCCTGGTTATGGCTTCGGCTGTCATCAATTAACAAAGAACCTCGCACACCTGTAAAATTTGGTTTTGCTTTGGTCTTTCTGGGATTAGGATTCGTTGTAATGAGTTGGGCCTGGAATTTATCTTCTGGGTCAAACCTGGTTAGTCCATTATGGTTAGTGGTGGTTTATTTTGTACATACATCTGCAGAACTCTGTCTATCTCCTATTGGATTATCTATGATATCCAAGTTATCACCACCATCGATAGTATCTGTCATGATGGGATTCTGGTTTGCCACTATCGCATCGGCACAGTATCTTGCCGGTGTGTTAGAAGCCATTCTGATAAAATATATGCCTGATATGCCTTTATTTGTTTTTCTTTCAATAACCTCTATTGGCGGTGGACTGGTGTTACTTGCCATATCACCAATCTTAAACCGTATGATGAAGGGGATACATTAATCTGTCGCAGGCTGCAAGGAAAAACTATTCAGAGAAAAATATCAGGTTTATCCGGTTATAAGAATTTTTATTGTATCACAATTAGTCCACTTATTTTGCTGGACAACCTTCAGGTTTCCAAATCATAAAGATTTGCTGAAAGTTAAACCTGAGGAGATTAAAAAAAAGGTGTAATCACCCGGACTTATTATCTGAGCGATAAATCAAGCCGGGGTTATACACACCATTTTTCATGGCGATTGATAAGGAAGGCAACATATTAACGAAATCTCCCCCATAATTATTTAGTAAAAGAAATCATTTCTTAACCACCGGATCTGTTATTACCCTCCTTGCTCCCAGATAGAAAAACAATGCACTGAAGGCCATAAAGGTGTGACTCAAATCAAGATGATTGAACCACTTACTGATAGCCCATTCATTCATGAAAAATAAGGCAGCAATGGCAGCAAAACCAACGGCAATCAAAAACAATTTACTGCCCTCTTTCCGGGTTTTATAAAACACGTATCCGTTGAAAGTAAGCACTATAATCATAAACCCATAGAAGGTATGAACTTCAACAAAGAAGAAATTCAAAGTTGAAAAGGTTATCACCACAAAAAATAGCAATTCAATAACATTTAACCAGGCAAAAAACCGGGCTACTCCCTTTTTTACCAGTGGCCGGGCATATTCAATGGAAGCCCGCTCAACCAAAGCTACTGAAAACATACTGGTTAGCCAGCCGGGTAGTTTCCAGGGGTTTGCTGCAGCATTCATCCTGTTCCCGCCTACGATACGGGTAACATAATCAACAAAATCAGGAGCCAGATTCCATTTTGCATCAAACAAATACAAAAAACCATGACCAATTACACCTCCAATGAAGGTTGCGACACCCATGGAGAGGAAATAGTATTTTAAATATAAATGAACTTTGTTGACCAGGGGAATTCGGTTCAATTTTACAAATGCATAAAAACACACCGCAGAAACCACAACATCGGTAAATGTGGTAACAGGTTCATCAATCCGTATAGAAAATATCTCAATACTTGGTTGTGCCAGAGCTCCTAAAATCATATATGACTACTTAAATAAAATTAATAATTTCAACCTTTACAACTGATACACTATGTGTCCTAACAAAAATGTATCTCATTGGTTTTCGTTTTTCCTGAACAAATAGCTGCTAAAAATAAGAATTTATAAGTTTTTTTCTGTTATTTTAGGGGCTTCAAAATTTTATAATAACTTATAATACAGATAGTATGTCAAAAGAACAATCAAAAAACTTATCGCGTCGGCATTTTTTGCGAAACAGCATGATTGGTGCTGCCGGGCTGACCATTTTACCCGGATTTAAGGCGTTCAGCGCCAATAACACCATAACTTTAGGTTTTATCGGTGTTGGACGTCAGGCTATGTACCTGCTCGACAGCTTTCTAAACATTGATGGTGTCAAAGTGCTTGCATGTTCGGATGTGTATGGGGTAAAACGTAAGCGGTTTGAAAAAAGAGTAAAAGACTTTTATTCGAAAAAAGGTGAAACCATTGATGTTAAAACATACGAACATTACCAGGATGTGCTTTCAAATCCCGAGATTGATGCTGTGGTGATTGCAACGCCCGATCACTGGCATGCCCTGATAGCCATTGACGCCTGCAAGGCCGGTAAAGATATTTACCTTGAAAAACCACTGACCTTCACCATTGAAGAAGGAAAACGTCTGCGCAAAGCTGTACGCAAATACGACCGTATCCTTGCCGTTGGCAGTCAGCAACGTTCGGACCCTGCTTTCCAGCACGCAGTAAAACTGGTTCAGGACGGAAAACTGGGTGAACTGGAAAAAATCAATGCTTACATTGGTGCCCCTCCTACTCCTTATGATTTGCCCAAAGAAATCATCCCTGTGGATCTAAATTACGATTTATGGCTCGGACCCAATCCTTATGTACAGTTTAACCATGTATTAAATCCGCCTATTTCACTTAACCCACCTAAAGACGAACAAATCTGGGGGGCCTGGAGATGGTACCGTGAACTGGGTGGCGGATTTACCACCGACTGGGGGGCACACATGTTTGACATTGCCCAGTGGGCCATGGGAATGGACGACAGTGGTCCGGTAAAAATAATACCTGAAGGTTATGAAGGTGCAGAAGCCATGACTTTTGTATATGGTAATGGAGTTAAAATGTACCAGCAACCTTTTAATGAGGAAATGACCAAGGGAGTAAAATTTTGGGGTAGCGATGGCTGGATTGAAGTAGCACGCGGTTATTTCAAAGCATCGGATAAACGATTATTACCTGATATTGAAGAAGAAAAAGGCCCTTATGAAACTAAGATTCCCCATCAACTGGATTTTATCGCTGCCATTCGTGAACGCAGGGACCCAAGGGTATCGGTTGAAACAGGACACCGTACATGTACCACTTGTACACTGGGTAACATTGCTCATGAATTAGGCCGCCCGGTTCAGTGGAATCCACAGACTGAAGAATTTGTAGAAGATCCACAAGCTGATTTGTACATGCACCGTGAGTACAGAAAAGGATATAATTTGCCTGTTCTGTAATAAAGACTTAAAAATGATTAAAGGGTGCCGGATGTTTTATCAAGCACCCTTTTTTTTTACTTAAAACAGAACGACTGCGGGATAATTCCGCAGTCGTTCAACACTTTGCCAACTACTAACTATGAAGTTTTCATCTCCGAAAGGTTAAAATCACTGAACCATCAATCCTGTTTTCCTGCCTTAATATATGTTTTCATTTCTCGACATAGCTAAATTGAGCTGAGAGCAGATCGCTGGAATTTCCACCCACATAAATGTTGAAATCACCAGGTTCAGTTACAAATGCATCCTTTGCTGGTTTATAAAAGGATAAATCTTCAGCAGTACAAGCCCATGAAGTATTTACTCAAAAACTGATTCATACCTATCCTCAACTGTCGCACTCTGACCTTCGTTTATGTACCTACCTGCGGATGAACCTTTCCTCAAAAGAAATAGCACCGCTCATGCGGATATCCGTTCGGGGAGTGGAAAATCACCGGTATCGCATCCGGAAAAAACTAAAACTGTCCTCCGAAATGAATCTAACTGATTTTATTCTGGCATTTGAGGTGTAAAGCATTTTTCTCCTTAATCTATTTAAAACACCAATGCATTTTCGCGTATGCGACATTACATACCCTCATTAATAATTTGCCACTCAAAACAATTATTCAGAAACAAGGTTTTGTTATTATGGGACAAGATAAATGGACAACAGCAGATATTCCTGATTTTACAGGGAAAACTATCATTGTAACCGGCGGAAACAGCGGTCTGGGCTATGAATCCGTTAAAGCATTGGCTATGAAAGGTGCCCATGTTATCCTTACAAGCCGGACACAGAAAAAAGGTGCTGAAGCAAAACAAAAACTGGAAAAAGAAATTAACAAGGGTACAATCGAAATTCTAACCCTTGACCTGGCTGATTTATCCTCAGTCAAAGAATTTGCCATAGCGATTAACCGGAAATTTAAAACCATTGATGTTCTGCTCAACAACGCCGGCATCATGATGACACCCTATCAGTTAACCAAAGACGGATTCGAAAGTCAATTCGGGACCAATCATCTGGGGCACTTTGCCCTTACAGCGCTCATGAAGGAACGTTTGTTAAACACCCCTGGCTCCAGGATTGTGAATGTCAGCAGCAATGCCCATAAATACGGCAAAATGGACTGGGAAAACCTGATGTTCGAAAGCGGCAAAGGATATGCTCCCCTCAAAGCTTATGGGCGATCAAAATTGGCTAACCTTTTATTTACTTACGAACTGGACCGGCGATTACAGGCTGCTGGCAGTTCTTCCAAGGCCTTGGCTGCGCATCCCGGCACCTCAAAAACAAATCTCGCGCGGTATGTCGAAAACAAATTTGTATTTAAGCTTTTCAGTCCTTTTTTAGCCCTGATGGCCCAGCCAGCCAGCCAGGGTGCATTACCACAACTAAGGGCCGCAACCGATCCAAAAACTCAAGGAAGTGAGTACTATGGACCGGATGGCTTGAATCAAATAAAAGGGTATCCTGTGAAAGTAGATTCCAGCAAAGCCTCATACAACGCTGAGGACGCCCAAAAACTATGGGATATTTCTGAACAACTGACGGGTATCAGGTTTCAAATATAATCCGCATACGACGATACCTCGAATTCAATCTCGCCGGCTTTGCCCTTATCGTAAGGTTCAAAGGTAACCTGGTATGCTTTTCCGGGCAATAAATCAAAATAATTATCGGAATATTCACCATCAACCGACGTGCTGATCATCACCCCTTTGGCAAAAACATCGGACTTAAACTCCAGCATGACTTTGCCGTCTGTAACTGTCTGTTTCACATCAATGGAAGGCTTCAGAAAAGCATATTCCTTTGGGTATTCCGGTAAGATGATATTTGAAGCCAGGATGCTTTGATCATCGGGATTTGTGACCTCCACAAAATATCCAACATTTTCCTTCCCTGAAAGCACATCAGCATACTCAAAAACATTTCGCATGAGGGCTTTAATTGTGCTTTTCTGCTCAGCCAGTTTTACAGGATCAACTGTTTCATTGAGTTTGAATTCATAAACTGCAACATTCATGGGGGTATCTTCCATCAGCTCAGAAACCACAGTAACCGAGATATCCTTATTATTAAGCTCAGGTACGGCCAGCACCTTTTGAAATCCTTTTTTCACTGCATAATGCGATGCTTTCCACCGACCAAAATAATCGACAGTAGCCCAGGATGTCGTAGGCCAGCAATCATTGATCTGCCAGTAAAGTGACCCCATACAGCGGGGTGAAGCCCGGTGGCTTTCAACCGCCGTTTTCAGAGCACGCGCCTGCATCAGCTGACTCAGGTACACATGAGCCTCAAAATCCTGGGGACTGGGAAAATAAATTTCAGTATATTGCTTAATCATGTCATTGCCGTTAAATCCGGGCTTTATCCAGTTCATGCGGCTGCGCTGCCGATAATCCATCAAATCTGATTTATATTCCCGATCCTCCGGTTCTGTGAAGGACTTTATGGTCTTCATATCCGGGTATGCCTGTATGCCATATTCACTGGCAAACCGCGGCACTTCAACACCGTATTTTTCAAATTTTTCCTGTCCAAACCATATGGTCCAGTCATGTTCATCGCCGGATTTCCGATCGGCCAGTTTATCTCCCGGATATGCAGCCGGTGAAGAAGGCCAGTAGCTTAGCTCAGGTTGATAAGTTTCAACAGCTTTGGGTAGAATTTCGTAATAAATCTTCCTGAACCCTTTATCAAGTTCCTCAACAATTTCTTCGGAATAGTGGGTTTTCCAGTCCCAGGTCTCCCATCCCATCAGGTTTTCATTGTTTCCGCACCATAACACTATAGAAGCATGATTTCTCAATCGCTTCACATTGTATTCTGCTTCTTTGCGAATGGTTTCATACATGTAATCAACCGGAGGGGTCATCTCACAGGCAAACATAAAATCCTGCCAGATGAGGATACCGTTCTCATCGCATAATTCATAAAAACGTTCAGTCTCATATATCGCGCCACCCCAGACCCGGAGCATATTCATATTAGCCTGCAGGGCATCTTCAAACAGGCTTTGATACATAGAATCAGTTACCTCGGTGGTAAGGGTATGCATAGGAATGTAGTTGGCCCCTTTGGCAAACACAGGGATTCCGTTTATTTCAAACTGAAAGGTCCGCCCAACTTCATCGGGTTTTTGCACCAGCTTTGCATCGCGTACACCAAGCCTTGTCTCATATCGATCGATAACCTTACCTGCTGCGACCAACTCCACTTCTGCCTGGTATAAATGCTGCTCACCATACCCGGCAGGCCACCACAGTTCAGGATTGTCAATGGCCAGTCTAAGGCTGACTTTCTCCTGATTAGCAGATATTTCAATGGCTTTTTTCGCAACCACCTTACCATCTAACTTCACTTGAAATGTTCCTTTTAGGGCTTCTGCCTGATGCTTTGAAATATCAGCTTCAACAGTGTAAATGGCACTGTCTTTTGAGACGAACTGTGGTCTGAAATACGGATTTTCAAGTGACGCATCATTTGAAAAGGTTATGTATGCCGGACGCCAGATCCCAGAAGTTACCAGGCGGGGCCCCCAGTCCCATCCATAATGAAAAGGTGCCTTTCTGGAGAATGTTCTTTTTTTCTCATCTTCCGGTGCAAATTCATTGGTATTAACAGCAATATAACCGAGTTTTTCGTGGCGCTGGTTCTGGATTTTAATGGGTGAATGAAAGTAGATGCGGAGCGTATTTGAACCAGCAACCAGCACATTGTTCAATTCACTTTTCCAGGCATGAAACATATTATCCGCTGTGATTACAAGGGAATCATTGATGTACACATCGGCATAAGTATCCAGTCCTTCAAACACTATCTGCTGATGAATGAAATTCACTTGATCCTCTGTAAGATCAAATTCAGCAGTAAATTCCCAGTCCTGATCCTCAACCCACTGGGCGGAATCTTCGTTGTACCGGTAAAGCGGATCCGGCAATACACCATGATCGATTAAATCCGAAATCACATTACCAGGCACTGAGGCATTATACCAGGCATCTGTGCCAACCTGCCTGAATTCCCAATCCAGTGTTGATAAATCCAACATCTTATTCTGGTTATTCTCTGATGTACATGATAACATGGCAAAAATTAAAACAGTCTGGATGCAAAATAAATTCAATAATTTCAATAATTTCATGACCTTGTAAATATTTAATGTTTATCAATTTTTATGAAAGGTTTTAAAGATAATAATTTAAGTTTACCAACCAATTTATAAAGGAAATTACAATTGAAAAATTAGTAAGCAGACGAAACCAATGCCCAAATGCCATGAAAATAAAAGGAAAAATAATAATTGCAATATGCATTTGCATGGTTTCTTCAACGTATGCCACATCCGGCCAAAAAGGCACCATCTACCTTTTTCCCGGACAGGGTTCCGACGAACGGGTATTTCAGAAGCTACAATTTCCTGATGGCTATAAAGTAATATGTATGGAGTATCCCATTCCGGAAAAAAGTCAGTCCCTGAAATCCTTTGCGAATACCTTTATTCAGGAGATTGATACTTCTTTGCCATACACCCTTATTGGCTATTCGCTGGGCGGCATGGTTTGCACTGAGTTGACAGATATCCTTAACCCGGAAAAAACCATCATTATTTCCAGTGCCAAGTGCAGGCATGAACTGCCAGGAAGGTATACATTTCAAAAATATGTCCCTATCAATAGAATTTTACCAAAACAAATGATAAAGCTTGGAGCACTGGCATTACAGCCTATTGTAGAGCCTGACAGAAATAAGGAAAAGGAAATCTTTAAAGCCATGTTAAAGGCTAAGGAGCCGGTTTACCTTAAACGGACCAGCAATATGATCATTAACTGGTCGCGGAATAAATCCCCGGAAAACATCATACACATTCATGGCAATAAGGATCACACCATTCCTGTGCGAAACGTTAAGCACGATTACCTCATTGAAGGCGGCTCACATATGATGGTATTGACCAGGTCAGCAATCATCAATGAAGTGCTTCAAGAATTGCTTTAAGTTTTATTATACTATAGGTTAATTCAACTTTTTTATCTTTAACCGGAAAAAGGTTAAGAATTGGTGTGCCGTTCTCCCCAATCCAAGCAACTCTTTATTAATAATATCCTTTGGAAATGCAACATTTGAAAACAAGCAACCGGAGGATTCGGATTTCTGGCTTTTAGCTTTTCCCTTCTGGTCCTTGGAAAAAAATCAAAATGATTATCCGGGTTTATACCAAAACTATATTTGCCACGAATGCACGAATGAATGGAATCAAATTGGAACTACCTCTGAATAATTTTCTATTGAATATTGAGGTGTCTAATCATTTAATAATAAATTCTTTATGAACACAAATTTCGAATGACTTTGTCATTCGTCTTGAGTTTGGCCATTAACTAGATAAAATC
>CAZZBU010000001.1:0-167447 GCA_964652315.1 uncultured Bacteroidales bacterium | reverse complement strand
TATAAACTGGCAAAAAACCTGGCAGAAAATCGAAGATAAATATTACCTCAACCCTCGTTACCAGAAATACAAGCAGGTAAGCCCTGAATACTGGGTTGATATGGATGCCAAACTAAATGGCGCATATATAATACTTGGCTTGCTTTATGGCCATGGGGATATGGACAGCACAATTATAATTTCCATGCGTGCAGGACGCGACTCGGACTGCAACCCTTCCAATGCGGCCGGAATTCTTGCTACTACCCTTGGAATGAAAAAACTGGACACGAAATATTATGAAGCCATTGATACCGTTTCAAATTTCAGTTATACCAGCTACAATGTGCCGGCATTGTTTAGGGTAAGCGAAAATCTAGCCCGTGAATATGTTCAAGCCCGCGGTGGCAAAACTGAAACAGATAAATCAGGAAATGCGTTTTTCTATATTCCAAGGGAAGAAATAAAAAAAAGCAGCTATGTTCAAAGCTGGGATCCAAAACCAGTTTCCGTTGATACGGCATATAACGCAACGTATTTTGATCAAATTAAATATTTATCGTACAAAGAGTTTGAAGATCTACTCGAAGAGCAAAACATGGGTACATTCACCCTAGATTTTGCATCAAAAGGTTCATCTACAGAATTTATTCAATGGATGGGTAAAGATAAGGTAATAAAAACCGTATCTTCAAATACAGGCCGAAGTGTATTATATTTTGACGGCACCAGTATATCAGAAGATAATTCGGTGCTCTCATTTAAAGTTAGCCATAACCCGGATGAAAAATGGAATTTATATATTACCACAGAATGGAATAGAGTGAAGGTAGATGAGATTATTGAGAAATCTACCTGCCCCAATGGATGGAAAGAGGTGAAACTGGATTTAAAGGAATATATTGGACAAACAGTTAACATTCAGATTAACCAGAAAGATGTAGATGAAAAACTATCTACTGCCTACTGGACGGATTTTAATTGGGGCAATAATTAAGGTCACACAATATTAAGGAATATGAGCGGTCTGCAAGGCCCCCCGAGTATTAACTTCGCTGAGCTCGTCCTTCGTCCCCGGCTCCCGCTTGAACGAAACCCAAAGGGAAACAAAGCGTTAATTGAGTTAAATATCAACCGGTTACAATCGAATAGAAGGCTGACGGACTACGTTCGCAAGTAACCGCTCACAACCTGTCCCGCTCCTTTGGCCGGGGCCACCTTACTACCGCTGTGTGCAATCCCCCTACCCAATATATGTTACTGGATGAAAAAAGTAGGTTGGGATTAGCTAAGCGAATTAAAAAACAAATTGATAAATTTGATATCGTACCCGAACAACTCGGATTTGCAATTAACTGATATTGTGTTATGTAAATTTGATGTTAATCGGAACCCTATGAAACAAGACATAATGAACAAATGAATGAAATTGAATTATATTATTTTTCAGGCACAGGGAATACACTTTTCATAGCCAATAAACTAAAAGAAAGAATTCCTCATATTAACCTGAAACCCATAGTGCCTCTTTTAATAAATTCTGAGTTGACACCAAGAAGCAAAATAATTGGTTTTTGCTTTCCTAACCATGCTGGGCACCTTCCTATTCCAATGAAGTTATTCATTAAAAAATTAAGGTTAGCTGGTGATGAATATATTTTTGCAATTTGCAATAGTGCTTTTTCCAAGTGTTTTGCCCCCAATGATATTAATAAGATTATTAATAAATATGGTGCCAGGCTTAGTTCGTATTTTAACATCCTTATGCCAGATAACCATAGTTGTTCGATGAAAGGGTTTATAGCTTATAAAGAAGATGATTTCTCGAAATATATAAATCAGGCACAAATTGATTTGGATTTTATAAGTGACATTTTGTTGAAAAAAGACAATTACTATCAAATTGACGACAAACCTGCTCCTTTTCCAAAATTCATTGACAAGGTATTAGTTCCTTTTATTTACTATCTCAATGTACGACATCCAGCTACTGTGCTTAAAGGTTCTTTGTATGCAGACTCAAAATGCGTTGGTTGTAAAACCTGTGAAAAAGTATGTTTGGCGAATCGTATAACCATTAAAAATAATAGACCCTATTTTGATTATAAAAAGACTTGTTTTGGTTGTTACTGCTGTGTAAACTATTGTCCTAAGGAATCTATTCAATTGGGTTCAAAATGGTATAATGGAAAGTCGTATACTACTGAAAATGGAAGATATTCACATCCATTTGCCAGTGTTAAAGATATAGTAATGCAAAAAAAGAAAAATAATACATAGGTATTGCAAAAACGAAAAGCGAATTATCCATTAATTACAACAGTTTTGTAAAATAATATCTTAGAGAATTGCTCATTTATTCCACAGTCTCCAAATCAAAAGATTTTCTATTCAAAAGCGGATTATAGGCATATAAATAAAGTGTATTGCCACATGAATGTTGGCATTCTTGGATTGGTAGCCTTCCCTATTGCCGATTTTTATTTCGATACGTAAAATAATTAATAAGGCCGTAAAACATTTTGGCAATTCTGTTTCCAAAATTTTTCAGGAAGAACCCTATGCTGTGATCTTCTTCGTTATTATTATGTTCTCCGATTAATAATGCAACTGGTTTGAGTTGGTTGTATTCTTCACAAACCGCTTTAAACATAGCAGTAAATGGTAAGAACAGTATCATCCCTGCAACTCCCCATACAGAAGCACCGATAATAATGCTTAGGATAACTGTCAGTGCATTTACTTTCAGGCTTTTTCCTACAATTTTCGGACTTAGAAAATTACTTTCAACAAATTGAACGCCCCAAAATAAAATAATAACGGCAATTGGCATCCAAAGAGACTCATATGCCAAAAAAGCATAAAGAACCGGAATCGCTGCTCCGATTGTGGTTCCGATATAGGGAACAATAGCTAAAATACCGGCCAGAAACCCGAAAAGAAAAGGACTGTCAATGCCAATAATTAATAAGCCTATGCTATTGGCTGTTCCAAGGATTATCATCAAAATTAACATGCCCAGTAAATACTTTTTCCCCACCATTTGAACTTTTTTAAACATCTGAAAGGCAATCTGGCGTTTGTTATGCGGAAAAAAACAAGTAAAGGCATGCACGAGGCTGTTCCTGTATATAAGAAATAAAAAGGTGAAAATTATAACTGAAACAAGGCCTCCAAAAAATGAGGCTGTATTATTGAATGTTTTACTAATCAACAATTCTGCCGATTCGTTGACCCAATCCTTTAACCTGTTAATCAGTTCTCCTTCTTCTAAGTCGGGTATAAAACTTATATTTTTATTAAAATACAACGTTGCTTCTGTAAAAACCTGCAATACTCTATCCTGAAAATCAGAAATTTTAGTTGTAAGATTGATAATTTGAGTAGAGAATAAAAATATACCCCCACTTAACAGCAGAATAATTCCAAAGATTGTTAAAACTGCAGAAAGTGTTTTGTTTATGCCCCACCCTTCGAGCTTTTTAACTACCGGTAAGAGTATAAAGGAAACTAATAAGGCAAAAGCTAAAGGTATTAAAACAGGTTTAGCAAAAACCAGAATTGCGAATACCGCAAAGGTACTGGAAAGCGTGTAAAAAATATTTTTAAAAGACAAATTCATAAATCAGGGTTAAATTAATTGCTTTTACTTTCAAAGGTATATGTTTCGTTAATGAGACACAAATTTTTAATTCAATTCTCATCTACCGGTACCTCCTTCTATAATCTCGTGGAGTACACTGGCTAATCTTCCGGAATGCCGCGTTGAAACGGCTGATGGAATTGAAACCGCAGGCAAAAGAAATCTGGGTAATGGGTGTATTTGTAACAACCAACTGACGCTGAGCATGGGCAATGCGTTCTTCGGTAAGGTATTCATTCAACGTGCGCCCAAACGCCTTCTTAAAGATGGCATTAGCATAATCGGGGTGCAGATTAACGGCATTGCCTATCTCTGCAACTTTTATAGGATGGTGCTGGTTTTTGGCAATGTATATAGCCATCTTCTCTACCTGACTAATTCCCTTTACACGGACGGGGGATTGTCTTGTGTTAGGATCTGTGAGATTGTGCAATGCCATCCGGTGCAACCGGGCCTGCATTTCCATGTAAGCCGTTCTCTGGACTCATCGAATGTTTTTTTCATCTCGGAATTCAGCATATTTTTTACATAAAACAGGTGGTTTAACCATAATACGAGGCTAAATTTATTTAAATTTATGGTTTAATTTTATTCGGACAACAATCTTTTTGTATGAAAAAACAAAGACAGTGTTTCAACATTCCGTTAGCAATTTTATTCTTGCTAGTGGTTCCCGGGCAGTTTATCAGGGCGCAGGACAAACCCATGGTAATTATTACCCAGGATGGTGAGGTAGATGACAGAAGCTCCTTTATGCGATTCTTGCTTTATACACCGGATATTGATTTAAGAGGGGTAATTGCTACAAATTCCAAATGGCAACGGCAGGGTCACGGATTGGAGTGGATAAATGAAGCATATAGGTTATACGGGAAGGTGCGTCCTAACCTGCTGTTGCATCATCCCGACTACCCATCCGTGGATTACCTGCAATCCATTACTGTGTTGGGCAATGAAAACCCCGACCATTTAACAGGTGAACCACCTTATGCCGACTCTGAGGGAGCTGAGTTAATTATTGAGGAACTCCTGAATTCGGGTGATAATCTTTTACACATTAATTGCTGGGGAGGTGCAAATACAGTGGCACATGCATTGTGGAAACTCAGAAAGAATGATCCGAAGGCATTTAATGATAAGGCACCAAACGTGCGCGTGATTATGATAAGCAATCAGGATGAAGCCGGGGATTGGATGGTTAAAAATATGCCTGAAATAAGGGTTATTCAAAACAATGCTTTCCACATGACCTGGAATTACCACTTACCTGATAAGCCGCTTGAGCATAATCCATACCCCAACTTAATGAGCAAAACATGGTTGTATGAACATATCAAAACGAACCATGGCCCGCTCGGTGCATGGTATCCGCAGGATAACATCAGTGAGGGAGATACACCGGCATACCTGAATTTTATTGACAATGGCCTAAAAGCCTATGAAGATTATTCGTTGGGCGGGTGGGGCGGACGATATGCCCCCATTAGAGGCAACTATTGGATGGATGCCACTGACGACAACAACAGACATAAGACACTTTGGCGATGGATCCCTGACCTGCAAAATGATTTTGCTGCCAGGACTGACTGGTGTGTCATGACTTATGAAGAGGCAAACCATCCGCCTTTGATTGAAGAGGTAGTCGAGGCAGGCAATGTAAAACCCGGCCAGAAAGTTGCATTAAATGCCACGGCCACTGATCCGGATGGCGATGCTGTTTTTTATTACTGGTGGCACTACCCTGATCCTTCAGGCATGGTTCAACCCCTTATGATTCATAAAGAATCCTCAAAGCAGGCGTCTTTTGTTGTCCCTGAGGATGCCACAAAAGATATCCACATCATACTTGAAGTAAAAGATGATGGTAAACCTGTATTGAAAAGGTATAAAAGATTAGTTTTTACGCTCGACTAGATATTATCATAAAAAGTACATGAAAAATAAAACTGATATGAAATCAACATGCTTTATAATAGCAATTTTGATGCTAAGTATATGGCCTGGTGCCAGGGCACAAAATAATAAAAAAGACAAACCCCTAAAACCCCGAATCGTAATCCTAACCGATGTATCTACCTGGGAAACGGACGACAGTGAATCGCTGGTACGGCTACTGGTGCATGCCGACATGCTCGAGATAGAAGGTATGATATTTACCACGGGCTGGAGCCTGGATAAAACCCGGGACGACTTTATGGGATTGATTCATGATGCTGTAGATGCCTATGAAAAAGACTTACCCAACCTGCAAAAACGTTCCGGACAAACGAAATTCTTAAAAAACGAATCCAAACAAAAAACCGGTTATTGGCCGAGTGCTGAATACCTCAGGGAACGCACCATGTTTGGCAGTAAAAACAGAGGGATGAAGTTCATTGGTGAAGGCAACAACTCACCCGGAAGCGAATTAATCATACAACTGGTTGATGAAGCCGATGACCGTCCGGTTTGGATAACCGTTTGGGGTGGTGGTAACACCCTGGCCCAGGCCATTTGGCAGGTACAACAGGAACGGAGCGAGAAGGAACTCAAAACGTTCTTACAAAAGCTGCGCGTTTATACCATTACCGATCAGGACCGGGATCAAAAAACCCCTTATGACATCAGCTCACACCAATGGATGCGCCGGGAATTTGAAAAAGACCTGTTTTTTATCTGGGATGAATGTGCCTGGAAGTTTCAGAATGGCATTGGCAGAGAGAACTGGGATGAGTATGCTGAACATATTCAGGGCCATGGCCATCTGGGCAATGTTTATCCTAAATATAAATTTGGCGTGGAAGGGGATACACCGGCATTTCTCCATCTCCTGCCTAACGGACTGAATGATCCGAATGAACCCAAACAGGCTGGTTGGGGCGGCTATTCAATCTGGGGCAAAGGACCTGATGGTGAAACCTACGCCTATAACAACCATGAAGGCGAGGCATACGATATTTGCTCACAATATTATAAATATTTCTATCCGGCTATCTTTAATAATTTTGCTGCCCGCATGGATTGGGCAAATGAAGGCAAAGGCAATAAAAATCCGTTTGTTGTTGTCAATGGTGATGAAAGCCTCGAAATGGTAACATTAAACCCCCGGTCTGGCACAGAAATAACCCTGGATGCTTCAAAATCCACTGACCCTGATGGGGACAGGCTAACGTATACATGGTGGGTGCAGGAAGGTGTTGGCTCTTATACCAATGAGATTACGATCAATAACAGCAGTACCGGGCAACCAACAATTAAAATTCCATCAGATGCGGGTGGGAAAACTTTTCATGTAATCTGCGAAGTTACGGATGATGGCACTCCTAACCTGACCAGTTACCGGCGTGTGATAGTAGAAGTTATGGGTTCTAGGTATGGTGCAGACTGACACCTATAAAATGGGGGCACACGTCAAAAGGCTAAAATCCGCATGTTTATATTTTAAAGATTGCATCACTAAGTTTCGCTAATTTCCAGATGCAGGCTGGTTGGTGCAATACGCGGTTGAAACAAAAATACTTGCGGATATTAGACAGGAGACGCGCTATCTTTGATTTTTAAAATCTAATCTCCAGGTTTTCTTTTGAACCGGTATGAGTATTCATTACCTTTAATGTTCCATCCTGGACCGTGACAACGATTTTCGATTCAGCCGGCAACAGATATTTATTCCCGGTTTCATCCTGAAGCATGAACGGAATGCAGGACATATTTTCCAACAACAACTCACCCGCGGCTTTAGTTTTAACATCAATAGCAGCCATAACAAATTGTTTTAAAAGGGCTTCGTCACCAGCAACTTTACCATCAAACCAGGCCAGGGTGCGCCGGGCAAACATGGCTTCCTTTATGCCCGCTTCTGAGCGGTCTTTCGAAAAAACCAGGGTCATGGGCCGGTAATTGTTCTCTACATCGTAGTAATGCGAATTTACCCCATGGATGTCGCTGTTGCCAATCACAGCCAGTTTTTTATCCCGGCACCAGTCCAGAACGATTGGGTACCATTCTTTTTCGTTAAACACTTCTATGCCGTGGATTAAGCCTTGCTCATACAATTCCTGATGCATGTCCATCCACAGGCAGGTATCGGGTTGTTGTGCCTTCCAGCCCGGATGGTTCCAAAGAATAAAACCTCCCTGGTCCGCTACAGCCTTTATGGCATCTTTGGCTTCGGGAGTATCCAGGGCATTTACATCGGTCAAAAACAAGCCATTGAGGTGACCGGGAGGCATAGAACGGGTTATCTCACCGCCGCGTATTAATATAATGTTCCTTTCTTGCGCCCTGGGCATGGCAATATCATAAGAAGCATTATGGTCGCCACCCACAAATTTCTTCGAAGGTTGATTCTCAATATGGTCTGTAATGGCTATGGCATCGAGTCCTTCTGCCCAGGCCTCATCTACCCTGACTGTGGGCCAAACTGACCCGTCCGAGAAAATGGTATGCATGTGAAAATCACATTTTAATGTTATGTAACCCGGTATGTCAGGCAGGTTAATTTCTGACCGTTTTGTTTCTTTTTGCATGTGGGTCAACTGCACATTGTTGACAGTCTGCCCATCTAAATCCATAACGAAAAAAAGACACAGGGCAAATAAGAGGTTAGTCTTCATAAAGGTATAATTTAAGTTGAGTAAACAAATATGAGTTTATTGCCACTGGTACGGCACCAGTTCATTCACAATGGTACCATCATTATACAAATCAATAACCGCATAGGCCGGAGGAAACTCCTGATAATTGCCTTTCCACCAGCCACCGCATGCTGCTCCATTGCAGTAGTAATTGACCTTAAGGTACCGGGCATAGTCACCTAAATGAATGTGCCCGCTAATAGCTCCCTTTACATTCGGGTATTTATAAAACAGGTCTTTGATGTCACGTGCATCGAGGTGCATCCATGCTCCGGGTACCTGCCAGTTTCCTGATTTTTCGTTATCGCCGTCAAAATAAGCCGATGGTGAAAGGATGGGTATATGTGAAGCAATGAGTACATGGGTATCAGCAGAAGTATTTTCAAGTTCGCCGGCCAGCCATTGTATTTGTTCCTTACCCAAATGAGCCTTGTAGGATCGGTTTTTTGTATCCGGCGATACGCTGTCCAGACAGATTATCTTCCAACCATTGCCCGAAAAACTGTAAAAAGTATTATCCAACTCCAGGATTTCTTTCGCCCAGGTTTTACCATACTTTGCTTCTTTTTTCACGGAATCATCTTTTAATCCCCAGCCCCACACGTCATGGTTGCCAAGGACATTGTAAAGGGGAATCTTTAATGGATCCCGGAATACTTTCTTCCAACTTGTCCACTGTGCTTCTACTTCATCTTTTGGTCGTGCGAGCGCATCCATAATATGATCGCCGGTATGCAATACAAAGTCAGGTTTGTCTTCCATCTGATTAATAACAGTAACCAAATTACCCACACCTTTTTCCGGTATGGGATCCGGAAATATATGAGTATCTGTAATATGAACAATCCGAAGGCTTCGGGTAGCATTTCTTTGTCTTGCTGCAAGTGAACCGGGAAGTGTAATTCCGATTCCTGACAATATCCCGGCGGTAATAAACTTTCTTCGCTTCATGGTTCTTTATTTTGATGTAAATCTAAGTGATTTATTTCATGAGTATTTTAAGCCAGCCTTAATGAATGCTTAAACTTTTATCAGGATATCATACCATTTCAAGAAACGATAAAAAGCCCGTATGAACAGAGAAAAATAATGATATATAACTATTTAGAACGGATTTTTTTTTGATTTTTTTCCTCTCGAATCAGAACATAAAACTAAATATGTTGTTATTCTCAATTGAGAATCATTCTCTTGTCAGACTTTTTATTGGTAAAAAATTTTTAACACAATGTTGATGCTCAATTAAACAAATTAAATAGTAGCTGACATAAAAAATTGAATTATTTACATTATAAATACATTGAAAAAGCAGCACCAAAAACAATATCAAAAAATAATGCGATTCATATTTATTAACTAACAAATCGTACAATATGGAAAATCAATCGGAAAAGCTTAGCAAATGTCCTGTTACAGGGGCAATGGGAAGAAATGATTTTGGTATTCGGGGTACACAAAACAGCGATTGGTGGCCTAACCAATTGCCTTTAAATATCCTGCGTCAACACTCATCTTTATCAGATCCAATGGGTGAGGATTTTGATTATGCTAAAGAATTTAAAAGCATTGATTACGATGCATTAAAAAAGGATCTTCATGAGATAATGACCGACTCCCAGGATTGGTGGCCTGCAGACTGGGGTCATTATGGCGGACTTTTTATCCGGATGGCCTGGCATAGTGCCGGAACCTATCGCATGGCCGACGGTCGTGGTGGAGGTGGCACAGGCAATCAACGTTTTGCCCCGGTCAGTAACTGGCCTGACAATGTTAGTCTGGACAAGGCCAGGCGCTTATTATGGCCTGTGAAGAAAAAATATGGCAAAAAAATCTCCTGGGCTGACCTGATGATTCTGGCCGGCAATGTTGCCCTGGAATCCATGGGTTTTAAAACTTTTGGTTTTGGAGGAGGCAGGAAGGATATCTGGGAACCGGAACAAGACATTAACTGGGGGGCTGAGCAGAAATGGCTGGCTGATGAACGCCACGATGAAGATGGAAATCTTAGCGGTCCTCTGGCGGCCGACCATATGGGATTGATATATGTTAACCCGGAAGGTCCCAATGGAGAGCCTGATCCTGCGAAATCCGCCAAATACATCCGCCAATCCTTTAAACGGATGGCTATGGATGATTATGAAACTGTAGCCCTGATAGCCGGTGGGCACACCTTTGGCAAAGTCCACGGAGCAGCGCCTGAAGGGCATAACGGTCCTGATCCGAACGCTGCCCCTATTGAAGAACTTGGCCTGGGTTGGAAAAACACTTTTGGAACCGGTAAAGGAGCCGACACCGTCACCAGTGGATTTGAGGGCGCCTGGACGCGTGAACCTACCTGTTGGGATATGGGATTTTTCGAAAACCTGTTTGAAATTGAATGGGAACTAACAAAAAGTCCGGCAGGTAAATATCAGTGGAGACCAAAAGGTGGAGCAGCAGCAGATATGGTACCTGATGCTCACATTCCAGGGAAGAAAAATCCTCCGATGATGCTAACTACCGATCTTGCCCTTAAAATAGACCCGGAGTATGAAAAAATTTCAAGGCGCTTTTACGAAAATCCGGATGAGTTTGCAGATGCTTTTGCCCGTGCCTGGTATAAACTCACTCATCGTGATATGGGGCCAAAAACACGCTACCTGGGCCCTGAGGTGCCGGCTGAAGATTTAATCTGGCAGGACCCCATACCAGTGGCTGACCATTCTCTCATTGATGATAACGATATAGCTGATTTAAAGTCAAAAGTCCTTGAATCAGGCCTAAAGGTGTCACAATTGGTGTCTACAGCCTGGGCCTCGGCTTCTACCTTCCGTGGATCCGATTTCAGGGGTGGTGCTAATGGGGCCCGCATAAGATTTGCCCCTCAAAATGAATGGGAAGTTAATAATCCGTCTCAACTCAAAAAGGTATTATCCACCCTGGAGGGCATTAAGGATGTTTTTAACAAATCCCAAAAAAGTGATAAAAAAGTATCTATGGCTGATATGATTGTATTGGCTGGTTGTGCCGGAGTTGAAAAAGCTGCCAGAGATGCCGGATTTGACATAAAGGTACCGTTCACTCCGGGCCGCATGGATGCCTCACTCGAGCAAACTGATGTAGAATCCTTTGAGGTGCTGGAGCCTGAAGTTGATGGTTTCCGTAATTACATGAAAAAGGAACACATCACATCTGCAGAGGAGTTATTGATAGATAAATCTCAGCTAATGACACTTACAGCTCCGGAAATGACTGTACTTGTAGGGGGCATGCGTGTTTTGAACACAAATTTCAATGGTTCTGAGTATGGCGTCTTTACGAAGCAACCGGAAGTACTTACCAATGATTTCTTTATTAATTTAATGGATATGGGCGTGGAATGGAAGCCCACTGAAGATAAGTTGAAGACTTTTGAAGCACTTGACAGAAAAACCGGTCAATCAAAATGGAAGGCTACCCGGATTGACCTTGTTTTTGGTTCCAATGCTGAGCTAAGAGCCATCGCTGAAGTATACGCCAGTGATGATGCCAGGGAAAAATTTGTAAAAGACTTTATTGCTGCATGGAATAAAGTAATGAATCTGGATCGTTTTGATATAAAATAAAAGGTACCATATTCATTGGGGTTTGTTGATTAGTATAACCTGTTGTGAAGCCTAATGTCATGTCAAGACTATCCTGTTGTTTAGCCACCATCAGGATCCCTGACCACTGACGGGGTCTACCCTGCCAATGGTTGAAACCCCTGGCTGTGGTTCAACTGCATAAGTAAAAATGACATGACACTAAGCTCTTCTTAACTGAAAATGAATAAACCCCAACTAACCCCAATTTTGCCATTGAATGCAATATTTTTTCTTATTTTCGTTTAATGATTATGATATATACTGCGATTCAATGGATAAGCCTTTAAAAATCATTCTGGCAACTGCATTTATCAGCATTGGTTTTCTGTTGCCTGTGAATGCTCAGAAACCGGCTGACGAGCCACCCGACACACGCATTCTGTTTATTTTTGACGGTTCGCAAAGCATGGCAGGTGTATGGGAAAGCGATAAAAAGATCAACATTGCACGGCAGATGCTCATATCCATTATTGACAGCCTGGAACAGTTGGACAACGTAAAGATGGCACTGAGGGTATACGGACATCAAAGCCCGGTACCACCCCAGGATTGCAGTGACACCAAACTGGAAGTACCTTTTGGTAAAAACAATGCAGGTCGTATCCGTCAGGAACTACGATTCCTGAATCCAAAAGGAACCACACCCATGGCTAACAGTTTAGTAGCAGGCGGAGATGACTTTCCACCTGATTGTGATAATTGCCGAAACATCATCATCCTTATCACCGATGGCATTGAAGCCTGTGATGGTGATCCCTGCGAAGCTTCACGCGAACTTCAAAGGCAGGGCATTACTCTAAAGCCATTTGTCATTGGTATTGGCATTGATGAAAACTTCAAGGAATCCTTTGAATGCATTGGTCAGTTTTACAATGCTGCTGACGAGGAACAGTTTGAGGAAGTTTTGGGTGTTGTAATTACCCAGGCACTGAACTCTACCACAGCACAGGTAAACCTGTTGGATATCAACAACAACCCAACAGAGACTAATGTAAACCTGACTTTTTACGATCAATTATCGGGCAGGGTAAGGCATAATTTCATACATACCATCAACACCCTGGGTAATCCGGATACCATCGCCCTGGATCCGCTTACCACTTATCAAATGCAGGTGAATACCATTCCTCCGGTTGTGGTTGACAGCATCAGGGTTTATACCGGTAAACACACAATCATTGCGGCAAAAACACCTCAGGGCGAGCTGATTATTAACAGCTTTGGGAGCACGTATTACCGCGACCTTAAAACTCTGGTTAAAGACCCAAAGACAAATACAACCCTGAACATTCAGGCTATCAATGAAAAAACAAAATACCTGGTAGGAAAATACAACCTTGAAATCCCGATACTGCCCATTCTGACCCTGGAAAATGTGGAAATAAAGCAAAGCCACACCACTACCGTGGAAATACCCCGTCCGGGTATTGTTAATATCCTGAAGATTTCAGAAGGATTTGGCAGCGTATATGTATTGCGTGGAAATAAGCAGGAATGGGTTTGCAACCTCAGGGAAGATGTAAAAGGCGAAACCCTGGTTTTGCAGCCTGGCAACTACAAAGCAGTGTTCCGTGCCAAGAACGCCAAACATGCGTATTATACCATTCAAAAATCCTTTGAAATAAAATCGGGAAGTTCGGTTACTTTGCAGATGTATTGAGGAATATCTATCCTGTGGTTAACATCCCCAACAAGTTGTTTGCCGGAATGACATGCTGAACACCATTTTCCATATCCTTCAGGGTAACAGTATTATCCTTTATTTCATTTTCACCGGCCATTACCACATAAGGAATATTCCGGCTATTGGCATAGCCCATCTGCTTTTTCATCTTCGCAGGTTCAGGATAAAGCTCACAAGCCACTCCCTGTTTCCTCAGGTTGGCCACAATGGGCAGGCAGTATGCAATTTCTTTTTCACCAAAATTAATAAACAACACCCGGGTACCTTTGATGGATTCCCGGGGAAAATTGTCGAGTTGCAAAAGCACATCATAAATCCGGTCGGCCCCAAAAGAAACCCCCACCCCTGACATGTCCTTCATCCCAAAGATACCGGTAAGATCGTCATAACGCCCTCCTCCGCAAATGCTGCCAATTTTTACGTCATTGGCTTTTACCTCAATAATGGCTCCTGTATAATAATTGAGTCCGCGGGCCAGGGTAAGATCAAGTTCAAGCTGGTTTTCAAGGGTGATGCGCTCCACCATGCCCATCAATTCGCGTACTTCATTGATTCCCTTCATACCTGCTTCTGTACCTTCGAGCAGCCTGGCCAGAGCATCGAGTTTCTGATGGGTGTCACCTTGTATCGAGAACAAAGGTTGCAGTCTTTCGATTTGTTCCGGTGAAAGGCCTTTTAGCTGTAATTCCTCGTTGACCTTTTCCAGGCCTATTTTATCCAGCTTGTCAATGGCTACGGTAATATCCACAATCTTATTAGCAGCTCCTATCACCTCAGCAATGCCGGTTAATAGTTTGCGGTTATTTATTTTTATAGTTACAGAAACATCTAAACGGGTGAACACCTCATCAACAATCTGAATCAGCTCCAGCTCATTCAAAAGCGAATCAGAACCCACCACATCAGCATCGCACTGGTAGAATTCGCGGTAACGCCCTTTTTGGGGCCGGTCTGCCCGCCATACCGGCTGTATCTGATAGCGTTTAAACGGGAATGAAATTTCATGCTGATGCTGAACAACAAAACGTGCAAAAGGTACTGTTAAATCATAGCGTAGTCCACGGTCACAAATTTGTGTGGATAGTTTTACAGGATCAATTGCAGGCAGGCTTTCACGATCTGTTTTGGATAGAAAATCACCTGAATTCAGGATACGAAACAGCAGCTTATCACCTTCTTCGCCGTATTTTCCGAGTAAAGTGGAAAGATTCTCCATGGCTGGTGTTTCGATTGGTGAATAACCGTACAAGGTAAACACCTCTCGAATGGTATCAAAAATATAATTGCGCCGGGCCATCTCAGCGGGTATAAAATCACGTGTCCCTTTTGGTATTGAAGGTTTCTGTGCCATGCTATGTGTTTAAAAATTATCGGATATTAAAACCCTGCAAAACTAGGAAATTTGGGTGAATGTACATAGGCTAATGGTCTTTGATGTAAAAATTCAATTCTTTCAGGGTTGGTGGTATAAAAATTTTGGGGCTATCAAAAAAAAGAAGGCTTCGCACAAATTGGTAGTTACTTAAACTTGTCTCATAACTATCCCCTGCCCAAAGTATGTATCAGTTTGCTCATGTATCCTTCAGCTTCTGCATCTCCTTCCCGGGGTGCCCACGGAGCAAATACTTTGTCATTTCTGGGGTTATAAGGGCCATCCTTAAGTTCATAAACCACAGTACCGGATTGCAAGGCATAAATAGCATGCCAGGTACGTGGGGCCACCTCAACACCATAGTTGCCAGTCTTATTTGACAGAATATGGCTTTCGGTTATTTCTCCTTCATCGTCAAACTCAACTACCACGGCTTCTCCGCGTAAAATAATAAAAGCTTCCCGTTTATCGGGCGATTCATGCTTATGAGGCTGAACATAAGACCCTGGCTCCAAGGCATTAAGCATCCGTTGGAGGTTGTCCGACGGATGCTTATGAAAATTATAATTTTTACGTTTTCTTTCAGACGCTCTGGCTTCACGCACCAGGTTGTCCAACAGGGCATCATTGATAGGTATCATCTTGCTGATTAACCAATATGTTTTGCATCTGCCAGCAGAAATCCAGGAGGTGTGGATTCATCGATGTAATGGAAATTAAAATAAAGCAAATCACCATCAGGAGAAAAAATCAACTTATAGGACCGCCCCCTGGAAGTGTCCATAACCGGCTTCACTACATGCAAAAAATGAACATCGTTCTTATCGCTGTAGATCACATCTTCCATGTGCTCCGTGGAGGTAAACTCAACAACACCTTTATAGGCTTCATGAAATACCTCGGGGTCGCGGGCATCCGGTGCTAAATCTGCAGTATCAACCAGCAATTCGTGGCTCTTTATCTCCTTGATGTTTTTATTATATCTTTTCATGGAGCTTATAGACATGATAAGATACTTTTTCCGGATATCTTCGACCCTTTTTTGAATGAAACGGACCATGGCGGGAACTGCGTAAGAATAATCGCCGGAATAATCATCGGCGTATGCCAATGGCAATGAAGCAAATTCAGGCATCCCGGCCATGTTCTCTGTAGTATCGCCAAGAGTGAGATTTAGAAAGTTGTATTCAATATTATCCTCATCATCTTCGAACTCAACCCTGGCTATAAAAATAAAGGAGTATTTCGAATCGAAACGCCTTTCTTGAAATTCATCCACATCAATAAACTCAAAATCGGTGATCTTCCAGGATTTTTCCATGGCTTTTTTAACCTCAATATTAAAGGGCAACATGCTCTTTTCAAGCACCACACAGGTGGTTGAATTCATGAACATGCCTACCTGTTCCTTGGAAGGAAAAGGGGATCTGGCTTTTAAGCTTAATAAGAAAAACAACAAGACTCCGGTTAACGCTAAACTTTTTTTCATAGCTGGCACGAATATTTATGTTTATTATAAAATATTTCCAAATTAATGAAGCAATGTTCTTTTATTTGCCTTTTGCCATTCGTTTCAGATCCTTTTCGAGCAATCCATCAGGTTTTTTATTATCAATCATATGATAATTAAAATAATAGAAATTAGCATCACTGGCACCAATAATAACTTTATAACAACGTGCTTTTAAATGTGTTCCTTCAGGACCTACTTTGTGCAGAAAAACTACGTCCGGATCCCTGTCAATGATAAGTTGCTCGATTTCTTCCCTTGTAGACAATTTAAACTTATAGGGATATACCTTTTTAATCTTGGCTATGGTGTTTATTTCAGAAGAAAGTTCATCTTTAACCAGATACAGGGTTTTGTTTCTGATATCCTTAACGTTGTTATTATAATATTTAAACACATTGGCGTCAATGATGGACGGATCTTTGGTGATCAGTTCTATATGGTTCTGAACAAAACGCAGCAAAGTCCGTAATTTGTAAATATAGTTTCCTTCCTCAACATTCCGGTAAGCAAGAGGTACAGAGCAAATCTCCTTCATTTGACGCACTTCAAGGACATCACCCCCCAAAAGAACATGCAAAAATTTATACCGGGCCCCTGTCTTGTCTTTTTCGAACGATACCTGAGTCATGACCAGAAATGATAAGTCAGGATTAAACCTCAGCTTTTCATCAAAATCTTTATAACTTACAAATTCATAATCTGTGATTTTCCACTCAGCTTCAATTACTTCTTTGATAATCAGGTTGTACTCCAGCATGGGGTTTTCTTCCATAACTATCATGGTTTTAGTACTTCGAAAATGCTCCAAATCATCGGCAGTAGGTACGTAAGATTGCGCACTAACATAAAGCGATGTAACAATCATAAATAACAACAACGTAATCTTCTTCATCGGTTTTATAATTTTAATTTTATCTGGTACTTGTTCAATCCGTATGTAACAATCAATTCTTTGGAAGGTACAACGGATTTCGTTCATTGAACTTACGTATGTAGTAGAATTTAAGTTGCTTCTTTTTCTTTTTTCTTAACCTGCTGTACTCATCAGCAAGTTCCGGATCCGCCATTAACAATACTTCCACACTTTTCAGGTTGTAGTCATACACTTTCCCTGTTTTAAAATCAAGCATATACTGACGAAGTTCGGTTTGTTGCGATGGATAAGAATAAGGTGAGCGGTACCGATACGAATAATTGTTGTAATAATAGGGATCGTACGCACTGGTATTGTATGTGGTAAGATTAGCAACAAAATGACAAATTGATCCGACAACCGTAATCCGGTTAAAAGAATTGTTAATATTTATAAAAAGTACTCCGTTGTCAGCATATCCCCATATTTTATCTGTTGGAACTGTCTTTTTTACACCCAACCCGTCAAAAAAGGCAATCTCCTTACTGTCTGTTAGCCGCTCAAAAAAATCACGATCATTATAATCCATTGTTGTCAACATCCGTGATTTTGGAATAGGATCGTTGTTTTCTACCATTTCAAAATTCAGATAAATGCCATCCGTAAACTCATAATCTGTGGTGTATTGAACAAGGTTAGCAGAATCTGTCCGGTCCTGGGCTATTATCACCTGCCCTGACCACACACTAAGAATTAACAAGCTGGCTAATAGTAGTCTACATGAAATTATTCTGTTCATTTTCATATTATGGAATCAACTATTGGTAAAACGAATATAAAGGTGCAAAAATTATCTTTAATGTGTTTTATACAAAAATCATTCAAATGCAGCATTAGGTTTGGCCAGATAAAAATTCTTTCGTTATCTTTATCCTTGGTAATTCAAAAGCAGATCAATGTCTTATATATCAAATATCCTTCAAAAACAGATTGACATAACCAATCAAGGCGATAGAGAGTCTGACCAGATCAAGTTGTTATTATTGAAGGTTTACATAATTGCAGGGCTTATTCTTTTGTTATACTCTGCAACGATTAATCTGATTGCCGGTTATACTCAAACCATCCACATTTTAATCATTCCCTTTTTAATATTACTGCTTAATTTACGATTCTTTACAAGAAAAAAAAAATATCTGCACCAGTCAACAAACCTTTTAATCACTGCTTTTCTGGTCTCCTCGGTGTTTTTTATTACAAAGCTTTACGCAGGTTCTGACAGTTTTTTGTGGCTATATCTTTTACCTCTTATTGTGTTGCCTTTAAAAGGTAACCGCCAGGGAAGCATTATAAGTGTCGTATATCTTCTGGTAATCATGGGATTGATAGCAGCCGGTAAAAACCTGTATGCAGCATTTCCTGCCATCAACGGCCTTCATTTGCTGGAAGCCGGTGGTTTCTACCTGCTGATAGTTGGATTGTATTTTTTATTTGAAGAGGTAAGCCTGATTCATTATCGCCACCATAAAAACCAAATAGATGCACTCCAAACCGACTGCAAAACCAAGGACGGATTTATCTCAAAATTGTCTCACCAGATTCGTACTCCTTTGAATAACATCATGGTAATATCTAACCTGGTGAAGGAATCAGAACTTAATGACAGTCAGAAAGAACTGATGGAAACCATTATGGCTTCCACAACTACCCTGGTAAATGTGGTAAACAACATAGTTAAAGTAACCAATGTTGAATTTACTTCCACAGCCTCAAGCCAGCGTAACTTCAACCTTATATCAACAATTAAAACCTCGCTGAATATTCTTGAAGAACAATACTCTGAAAAATCAACGATTACCTTTAATGCCGAAAATAAGCTGGATGAAGAATTTGTTCATGCTGATCCTATCCGGATAAAACAGATTTTCCTGAACATTATTGAGAATATTGTGGATCACGGATTGAACAATGAACACATCTCCATTACGGTGAAAATGGACTACGTAACCAAATCGGACAACCATATTGTGGTAAAAACCACGATTAACAGCGATAATGCCCTGCCCTTTTCTAAAGAAGATATAACGGAACATAACATTAAACCTGTGATGACAGAAATTAACCCTGAATTAATCATTGAAGATATTCCGCAATGCGACCTGACCATCGCCAAGAAAATTCTGAAATTGAACAATAGCAGACTTGATATAAAATCAGATGGCCAGACCACCTCCTTTTCTTTTACGCTAAAATTTGTCAAACCAGGAAAAAGCAGCATGTCACAGCGCATGGTAGAGCCCGGGGCCTCACCAAAATCAAGTCCTTCGGTAAACCTGTCGGATGCCAATGTTCTGCTTGTTGAAGACAACCTCATCAATCAAAAAATTGTTATTCTAAGCCTCAAAAAGGTGGTTAAGAATATTGATGTTGCCAATAACGGAAAAGAAGCGCTCGATAAATTCGGGACTTCAAAATACGATATTATTCTAATGGATATTCAAATGCCTGTCATGGATGGCATAGTTTCCACAAGAAAAATACGTGAGTTGGAGGTAAGCAGCAACATACAAACTCCCATTATTGCCATAACCGCCAATGCACTTGCCGGTGACAAAGAATCATGCCTGGCAGCCGGAATGAATGATTACATCAGCAAACCCTTTCAGATTGATGTTTTGATACAAAAAATGCGAAAGCTGGTTGAACAACCCAGATAGCACATCAAACAAAGAGTTGGTTAAGCATAAAAACGGAAGTCTGATATCATAAACACTTTGTTCGCAAATTCCTTCCTCTTATGAAACAAACCTTCGAAACACCACATCGTTACAGGGATCACAATCCGTTTTTTTAAATATTATTTACAGGGTTTGAATCCAATCACCAGGATGTCATCAACCTGGTCAAGTTCATCTTTCCAGTCAAGAATGCTTTTTTTCAGAAGATCATGTTGCAGGTCCATGGGTAATTTGTGTACGGTGAGCAATAAGTGCCTGAAACGTCGGTATTTATACTTCTTCCCTTCGGGCCCGCCAAACTGGTCGGCATAACCATCTGAAAAAATAAATATGATATCATCGTCTTCGAGCTGAACCAGATGATTTTTGAATTTACGGGGGGCATCAATCACTTCGCTTGTTTCAATGCCCACAGAGAACCTGTCGCCTTTTAATTCGCTGATTTTATTATCCCGAATAAGGTATAACGGGTTAAAAGCCCCGGCGTATTCCAGTTGTTTATTCTTCTTATCAATAACGCAAAAGGCTATGTCCATACCATCGCGCAGGGTAAAGTCCGTAACATCCTTAAATACCTCGGCAAAATCTTCATTCAGCGTATTTAAAATGCTGGCGGGTTCTTCTATGCCTTGTATGTTGGTAATTTTCCTGAAGAGTTCAAAGCCAATTATCGACATAAAAGCTCCTGGCACACCGTGGCCGGTACAGTCCACTGCCGCCACAAATGTTTTATCGCCTTTTTTATGTATCCAGTAAAAATCGCCGCTGACAATGTCTTTGGGCATGTGTAAGACAAAAGATTCAGGAATATACTTTTTAAACAAAGATTTCGAAGGCATCATGGCCTCCTGGATTCGTTTAGCATAGTTAATGCTATCGGTTATATTTTTATTTTTCAGGGTCAACTCCTCTTTCTGTTTGGCTACCTGCCGGCTGATGCGCTCCCTTTCCTTATATTCTTTGTTTAGCTGGCGCAGGGTACGGGTACGGTAGCGAAAGAAAATGTAAATCAGTAAAACTACAATTAGTGTGTAAACGACATACGCCAGAGGCGATTCCCACACCGGTGTGCTCACTTCGATATTAATTACGGCAGGTTCATCTTCGTTCCAAACCTGATCGTTATTCGAGCCACTGATTATCAATTTGTATGTTCCGGGATCGAGCCCGTGAAAGGTTGCTTCGTGCTTATTCCCAAGCTCAATCCATTGTTGTTCGTTTCCGTTTTGAAGAATTTTATATTTATAAAGATTTTTTTCAGGCAGTGTAAAATCAAGCGCAGAAAACCGGATATTCAGCAACGATCTTGAATTTATGTGTACTACATTCTCTGGAGATGGTACTAATGGTCTAACACCTTGCTGGTTTACTTCTTCTATTGCAGTGATTACTGCTTTGGGTTTATGTGTATTTAATTCTATGGAGTCCGGATAAAAAACATTCAGACCTGAAATCCCTCCAAAATAAAGCTTCCCGTCCTTTGTTTCAAAGGAAGCTCCAAGGTTGTATTCGTAGTTTTGCAAACCGTCATGCAGATCATAGCTATAAAAGCGTTGTTCTTCCGGTAAAAACTGAGCCAGCCCCCTGTTGGTTGAAATCCACAAATGTCCTTTCCGGTCTTCGTGCATTTCGTATATCAAATTATTTGGCAATCCGTCGCGTTCGGAGTAAACCCTGAACTGGTTTTTGTCTTTTTGAAACATGTTCAACCCCGAACCGGTCCCTGCCCATAGGGTACCGTCTTTTGTATTTAACAGGGAATAGATATTATTCCCACTAATGCGATTGGTTTCATGCTCAGCGTTGTGGTAATAATGATCTTCAACGGTCAATTCTTCCGTTAATTTCAGCAATCCATTATCTGTTCCAAGCCATATCATACCTGCGTCATCCCTCTTAATGGAATATACCGATCCAAATATAATTGGCTTGTTGTTGTATAGGAACCTGTTATGCCGCTCCAGGTGTTTCTTTTTTGTATCAATGATAATTAACCCATGATTGCTTGCAACCCAATGTTCCTCCTCAGAAAAATTGAACAATTCATAAATGATATGCTCGTCGAACGCATCACATGCCAGCCATGGGTATATTCTGCATACATCCACAAATTGTCGGTTGTTATAAACGGATAGTCCATTCTGGGATCCCATCCAAAGTTTACCGGTATTATCCTGGTGTAATACATGTACAAAATCATTCCTGATTCTACGGGCACGATAGGAATTAGTAGAGGTGTAAGTGGTAACTTTTCCATGCGGTGAAATAATATTCAACCCATCGCCCCAGGTGCCCAGCCACAGGTTTTCTTCATCATCTACATAAATTGAAGCAATATCATAACTTGTAACCCCGGGTATCGGATTATTATCTTCATTAATTAATTTGAATTTTTTTGGTTTCAGGTCTTTTTTAATCAGTCCCCTGTAGGTTCCTAACCACATAATATCAGCCTGGTCAATGACAATTGAGGAAAAATAATCATTACGGTATGCCTGTTGATTGTCTGAAAAAACCCATTGCTGTGTGATTGTTTTTGTTTTTCTGTTGAATGTGCCTAACCCATGAGTTGTACCAATTACCAGATTCAGACTATCAAAAGGATATATGAAGTTTATGGTATTACTAAGGTTAAACTCTTTGCTTTCAGAAAGATAATACCGGGTGAAACTATTCTCCCCGGTGTTAAACATATTCAGGCCATCACTTGTACCTATCCAAAGATTATTCTTATCATCAAGGTATAGAGCACGCACCTTATCATCACTCAGGCTTTGGGGATCCCTACTGCTGTGAGTATAACGTGTTACCTCAACGGTTTTCAAATCAACAAAATAAAGCCCGTCTTTAGTCCCAACCCACAATTTATTCGTGTCTTGCTCAATGATAGCAAAGTTATTGGTCCCCTGAACCAAGGTTGAGGGATCGTTAAATAAGCGAAGTGAATTATAAGTTCTGTTTTCAGGGTTAAAGGAAAGGAACGAATCCAGGGTTTTCAACCATAAGGTTCCGTCAGTTGTTTCATGTATGGCATATATGGTATTGTTGTCAGGATTGCTGCTCCCATCAGTATTTACCAGGTAAGATGTAAAACTACGTGTTCGTTTATTAAACTTGTTTAATCCGTTTTGTGTACCAATCCATATTATTCCCTTGCTGTCTTCGTAGATGGTAAAGATGCTGTTGTTGGATATTGATGTGGTGTCATAGGGTTGTTTTCTGAATATTTCAAATTCATAACCATCATAGAGGTTTAAACCGTCCTGTGTACCCACCCATAAATACCCTTCCGAATCATTAAATACGCATGTAATGGAAGATTGCGACAATCCATCCACAATGGTATAATACTCAAAATCATCGTCGTCAATTCCAAATAACAATCTACCTGAAGTAAACAGGATAAATGCGAGTATTTGAATGCTTAGTTTCATGAAGTACAGCTAATATAACAATAATTCGGATTTTAACCAACAGATGTGGGCAATCAATCTTTGTCCGGAATTACTGGTGCAGTGCCGAATCCCCATGAAAGAATTTCTTCTGAAGGAGAAGCAACACGTTCTCCCAATCCCAACTGTGTCCACTTGTCATTTATTTTTTGAATGGTGTACGGATCAGAGGCAACATAGTTGGGCCATTTACGGTAAAAATTATTGGCATACTTGCTTTTTCTTCTGGCATCGATTACAAGGGTTGCCTTATCATTATTTTTAAAAACCATACAATCCCTCACAGGGTCGATATTAGCCAGGGTTATCCATACTAACAAGGAAATATTTTGAGTAATTATCTCTGTATCAATTATGATGTTGATTTTTGCATCAAACATTTCAAATTCATCTCCAAGTGCAACTATGTCTATATTTTCCTTTTTATTTCCATCTTTCTCAAGGCCGAACCACCTTATGGGAATCCCATCCTTCAATAATTGATCGTACAGTGTTTGAAAAGGGGCTTCCTGCCGGATTGCCTTTTTCTTTCCCGGATTCACGGTGTGCACAATTTGCTGTTGCTGCCAACCTTTTTCTTCTGTCATTTGTTGCGTACAATTAATCCCCAGTTTACCTCCAAAAGCCGGCTCATTGCTACTATGATCCAGAATATCCAGCGGGCCGGTATTAAAAAACAAATCGGTAAGGGGGTTAAATTCCCTGATGAGTGCATGTATCAGGTTTTTTGTGTTTGACAGGGGTATATTTTTATCTGTAATCACCATCACCTTGTTAAACATCATTTGCCCAGCTCCCCATAATGCATGGGCAACTTTTTGTGCCTGTCCGGGATAAGTTTTATCAATTTTCACCAGGGTCAGGTTATGGGCAACGCCTTCATCGGGCATGTGCATATCGGTAATTTCAGGTGCTATGGCAAAACGGATGGGATTCAAAAAAATCCGTTCAGTGGCTTTTGCCATCCAGGCATCTTCCTGGGGCGGTATCCCTACGATTGTAGCCGGATAGACAGCTTTTTTTCTGTGGGTGATACAGGTCACGTGAAATGCCGGAAAATAATCCTCGAGGGAATAAAATCCGGTATGATCTCCAAAAGGTCCTTCATACAGAAAATCCTCTTCCGGATCAATATAGCCCTCAATAATAAAATCTGCATCGGCCGGAACTTCAATATCCTGGGTAATTGCCTTAACCAGTTCGACTTTTTTTTGACGAAGGAATCCGGAAAGCATAAATTCATCAATATTATCAGGCAAAGGAGCAGTAGCGGCATAGATATGTGCCGGGTCGCCTCCCAAAGCCACCGCAACAGGCATCTTTCTATTCAGCGCTTTATATTGCAGAAAATGCCTGGCCCCTACTTTATGTCTGTGCCAGTGCATCCCTGTAACGTTTTTTTCAAATACCTGCATCCTGTACATCCCAACATTTCGTACTCCGCTTTCCGCGTCTTTTGTTACGACCATGGGCAGGGTGATGAATCGGCCTCCATCCGAAGGCCAGCATTTAAGTATGGGGAGGAGTGAAAGATCCGGTTTCTCCATAATAATCTCCTGACAGGCTCCTCTACCGCTTCTGACCTTTGGCATCCAACTGCTCATTTCGGACAACAAAGGCAATAATTTCAACTTATCCATTAAGCCTTGTTTTGGACTCATCAGGGATTGAAACAGCTTACTGATGCGTCGGCCTATTTCATCCAGATTGGAAGCCCCTAATGCCCTGGAGACTCTTTTTTCGGAGCCAAACGCATTGATAAGCAAAGGGAAACCGGTCCCTGTGTTTTCAAACAATAATGCCTTGCCTCCATTCCGGCTTTTGCTTACCCGATCAGTAATTTCGGTAATCTCAAGTACCGGATCAACAAAGGACTGTATACGGACAAGTTCATCTTCTTTCTCAAGCTGATGAATAAAATCTTGCAATGATTGATATGCCATGGTCTCAAAAAAAAAGTGAGGGAACTTTTCCTCACTTCATAAAATTACAAAATTTATGTCAGGATTAACCTAAAAATCTTATGCGGATTTAGCCTTTGCCGTTGCTTTTTCAACAATTTTTTCCAACATATCTGTTGTCAGTGATTTTGGGCGTTCAAGCGGATAACCAAGGGCTCTGTCCCAGATGATATTTGCAGAGATACCAATAGCACGGCCAATGCCGAATAGCACCGTGTAAAAATCATATTGCTTAACTCCATAATGCCATTGAATTGCTCCGGAATGAGCATCAACATTCGGCCATGGATTTTTTGCCTTCCCATGTTCCTTCAAAATTGGTGGTACCACCTGGAACAGCATATCCACATATTCGAACAGCAAATCGCCTTTCAGGTGTTTCAGGCTGAAATCGCGCTGTATTGAATACCGGGGATCTGTTTTTCGAAGCACCGCATGTCCAAAGCCCGGTATCAACTGTCCGGCATTCAGTGTATCCCATACAAACTGCTGCAGTTCGTTTTCAGTAGGTTTTTTTCCTCCCATGCGGCTCATAAGTTCATGCAGCCAACGCAGAACTTCCTGATTTGCCAGTCCGTGCAGTGGACCTGCAAGCCCATTTATCATTGCAGATATTGAAAGATAAATATCGGACAGGGTACTTGCGACCAGGTGACCTGTATGCGCACTTACATTGCCACTTTCGTGATCGCTATGAAGAATAAAATGCATGCGCGCAACATCATCATAAGGAGCAGGAATACCCATCATGTGGGCAAAATTGCCTCCAAAATCGAGGTTTGGGTTAGATTGGATGCGTTTGCCGTCGCGGTAAAGTTTAGCATAAATATAAGCTCCTATCTCGGGTAATTTTGCCAACAGGTTCAATGTATCTTCATACATTGGATCCCAGAATTCGGTTTTTGGTATGCCAGCCTGATACTTTTTAGAGAAAAATGATTCGCGGTGCATGGTAAGAATAGCCGTACTGAATATGGCCATAGGATGGGAGTTGGATGGAAAAGCATCAATCACCTCATACACATAACGCGGTAAAATCCTTCTTTTTCTGAACTCATCACCCACATCCTGTGCTTCTGAATCTGTGGGGATATCACCAGTCAACAACAGATAAAAAAGCCCTTCAATACAAGGCATCTCACCACCATCGGCTTTGGGAAGTTTCTTGAATACCTCAGGAAGCGTATAGCCACGATAACGAATACCTTCATTCGGATCAAGATAGGATATATCGGTTACCAGACACTTAAGTCCACGCATACCTCCGATGATCTGACCAATGGTGACATTATCGACAACTACATCAGAATAGTCATGGACCAACTTTTCTGTTCTGGGCCGCCAGGTTTCAATTTTTTCACGTAATTTATCCTTCAAGTTTGGCATAGTAACTCGCTTTAATTTATTTATCTATTTTAACATTTAAATATGCTAAAAGTTTAATGCACTTCTAAATAAAAAATAGGGTGTATACCCTGGTACACACCCTATTCATGAGTTATATGACTAAATTATTCTTACGAATCAGAATCGGGCTGCATCTTCCAATTCTTCTTCAATCCTCAGCAATTGATTATATTTTGCCATGCGATCAGAACGGCTGAGTGAACCGGTCTTAATCTGTCCGGAATTTGTTGCTACAGCTATATCGGCGATGGTAGCATCCTCTGTTTCACCGGAACGGTGTGAAGTAACAGAAGTATAACCAGCACGGTGCGCCATTTCGATGGCATCAAGTGTTTCTGTTAAAGTACCAATTTGATTTACTTTAATCAGGATAGAGTTAGCGCAACCTAAATCAATTCCTTTTTTAAGAAATTCTACATTAGTTACAAATAAGTCGTCCCCTACCAGCTGGCACTTACTGCCAATTTTGTCTGTCAGAATTTTCCAGCCATCCCAGTCATTTTCATCCATTCCGTCTTCAATGGAATCGATGGGGTATTTGCTAATGAGTTCAGCAAGGTAATCGGCTTGTTCTTCAGATGTACGAACAGCTCCACCATCGCCTTCGAACTTCTTATAATTGTATTTTCCATCTTCAAAAAATTCTGATGCAGCACAATCGAGCGCTATGGACACCTGTCCGCCTTCAGCTTTGCGTCCTGGTTTATATCCGGCATTCTCAATGGCCTTAATAATAGAATCCAGGGCATCTTCTGTTCCGTTTAGTTCAGGTGCAAACCCACCCTCGTCGCCAACAGCAGTGCTAAGCTTACGATCTTTTAGTACTTTTTTAAGTGCATGGAAAATTTCTGCACCCATGCGCAAAGCTTCCTTAAATGTGGGTGCTCCTACCGGACGAATCATAAATTCCTGAAATGCAATAGGTGCATCAGAATGTGAACCACCATTAATGATGTTCATCATCGGAACCGGGAGTGTTTTTGCGTTTGTACCACCAATGTAACGGTACAAAGGCATTTGCAGGTATGCTGCAGCAGCTTTGGCAACAGCAAGGGAAACACCCAACATGGCGTTAGCACCTAATTTGCTTTTGGTTTTTGTACCATCAAGAGCCAGCATCTTGTTATCGATAGCCACCTGATCGAGTGCCCACATACCGGTTACTTCTTTAGCAATAACGGTATTTACATTTTCAACAGCTTTTTGTACACCTTTACCAAGGTAACGGCCTTTGTCACCATCGCGAAGCTCAAGAGCTTCATTTTCACCTGTCGAAGCTCCTGACGGAACAGCTGCGCGGCCTACAAATCCGCTTTCGAGTGTTACTTCAACTTCTACTGTAGGGTTACCACGTGAATCAAGAATTTCGCGTGCATGAATATCAACAATCTTTGCCATAATAATAATTTTTATTAAGGTTATAATCAAGAACTATTCTGATATGAAAACAAAAAGGGATAAAGCTTTTAAAAATAATCTTTATCCCTTTCACAGAACATTATAATAATGTTAATTACTTATTAATCTTACTTTTTTTCTTCCTCAGAAGTATCTTCATTTTTTGGTTCTTCAGCGCTTTTTTCATCGTTAGGTTCTTCCCTGGTCTCAGCTTTAGCCGATGTTTCTTCTTTTGCATCAGCGGCAGCATCTGCCTTAGGCTTTTCTTCAACTACCTCAGCATCTTTAGCTACATCTTCTTCCTTTACTTCATTGGTTTGTTCAGCAGCAGCATTTGTTTCCTGGGTTTCAGCCTGTTCCTTACTTCCGGATCCAGAACCTCTTCTTCTTCTTCGGCGCTTACCTGTAGCTTCTTTAGATTCTTCTTTAGCAGCCAGTAAGCCTTCATTATAATCAACCAACTCAATAATACACATATCGGCATTATCACCTAAGCGGGTCCCGGTTTTAAGAATACGGGTATATCCCCCTGGACGGTTGGCAATCTTCACAGATACATCCCTGAAAAGTTCTGAAACAGCATCCTTATTTTTAAGGTAGCTAAATACAACCCTGCGCGAATGTGTAGTATCTTCTTTTGATTTTGTAATCAGCGGCTCAATGTACATCTTCAGCGCTTTTGCCTTAGCAGTTGTGGTGCTAATCCGCTTATGAATAATCAGGGAAGTAGCCATATTGGCTAACATAGCTTTGCGGTGCGCGCTTTTTCTACTCAGATGATTAAAGTTTTTTCTATGTCTCATTTCTTTTTCTGTTTCCGGATTAATTATCAGCTGATAACATCCAATAATCTACATTACTCTTTATCAAGCTTGTACTTACTAACATCCATTCCGAATGAAAGATTCATGTTGTCGAGCAGTTCATCAAGTTCAGTAAGGGATTTTTTACCGAAGTTACGGAACTTAAGTAAATCACTCTTGTTGAACTTAACCAAATCACCCAGGGTTTCCACTTCAGCAGCCTTAAGGCAGTTAAGTGCCCTGACAGAAAGATCCAGATCTACCAGTTTGGTCTTCAGAAGCTGGCGCATGTGCAGTACTTCTTCATCAAATTCTTCATTTGCCATGCTATCTTCGGAGTCGAGGGTAATCTTCTCATCGGAGAACAACATGAAGTGATAAATCAGAATTTTTGCTGCTTCTTTCAGTGCATCCTTTGGATGTATTGAACCGTCGGTATCAATTTCAATGATCAGTTTTTCATAATCGGTTTTTTGCTCAACACGATAGTTTTCAACTGAATATCGCACGTTTCTGATGGGTGTGAAGATGGAATCGATAGCTATCAGGCCAAATTCGTGATCCAGTGGTTTGTTCTCTTCTGCCGGAACATACCCACGTCCTTTGTTGATAGATATTTCAACTTGCAGCTTAACCGCTGACTCCATATTGCAGATGACCAAATCAGGATTCAGTACTTCAAAACCACTAAGGAATTTATTAAGATCGCCGGCGGTGAATGTTTCCTGACCGGAGATTGTTGCAACGATTTTTTCGTCGTTGACGTCTTCTATGATTTTCTTAAACCTGACCTGTTTGAGGTTCAGTACAATATCGGTAACATCTTCAACCACACCGGTTATGGTGCTGAATTCATGCTCAACTCCCTCAAATTTCACAGTGGTTATTGCATAACCTTCAAGAGAGGATAATAGAATTCTGCGAAGGGCATTCCCGACAGTGATGCCATAACCTGGCTCCAGCGGACGAAACTCAAATTTACCAGAGTTATCGTCGGCCTCAAGCATGATGACCTTGTCAGGTTTTTGAAAAGCTAAAATTGCCATAAATATTATTATTTAGAGTACAATTCTACGATTAATTGTTCTTTGATATTTTCAGGTATTTCTTCACGTTCAGGACGTGCAACAAATTTACCCGCCATTTGTGAAGCGTCCCATTCAAGCCAGGGTGTTTGCGAACGGCCAACACCTTCCAGCGAGTTTGTAATAACCTCCAGTGACTTGGACTTTTCGCGAACGCCGATAATATCACCAGGACGAACCGAGTAAGATGGGATATTCACTACTTCATTGTTCACCGTGATGTGACGATGCGAAACCAACTGACGGGCACCGGCCCTGGTTGGTGCAATGCCCAGTCGGTATACAACATTATCCAGGCGGGCTTCAAGTAGTTGAAGCAACACTTCACCGGTAACCCCTTTACTGCGTGAAGCTTTTTTAAACAGGTTCAGGAATTGACGTTCCAACACGCCATAGGTATATTTTGCCTTCTGCTTTTCCTGAAGCTGAACGCCGTATTCTGATTGTTTTCTTCTACGTTTATTAGCCCCGTGCATTCCAGGGGGATAGTTCTTTTTTTCAAAGTATTTGTCTGAACCGTAAATGGGATCACCAAATTTTCTAGCTATTTTACTTTTTGGTCCAATATATCTTGCCATCGAATGATAATTTTATCAGATTAAATTCTTATACTCTTCTCCTTTTTGGTGGCCGGCAGCCATTATGTGGTAATGGGGTTACGTCAACAATTTCAGTAACTTCAATACCCTGTGCATGAATGGTACGAATGGCTGATTCCCTACCTGAACCTGGTCCTTTGACAAAAGCTTTTACTTTGCGCAGACCAAGGTCATAAGCTACTTTGGCACAAGTTTCAGCAGCCATTTGAGCTGCATAAGGAGTATTTTTCTTGGAACCACGGAAACCCATTTTTCCGGCGGATCCCCAGGAAATAACCTGACCGCTGTTGTTTGTAAGGGAAATAATTATATTGTTAAAAGAGGCATGTACATGAGCCTGCCCTACTGGTTCAACTTTTACTACTCTTTTTCTTGAACTACCTGTTTTCTTTGCCATGATTTCAACCCTTATTTAGTTGCTTTCTTTTTATTTGCAATAGTTTTTTTCTTTCCTTTACGTGTACGGGCATTGTTTTTTGTATGCTGTCCACGGGTAGGAAGTCCAATACGATGACGCACACCACGGTAGCAACCGATATCCATCAATCGTTTAATATTCAACTGAACCTCTGAACGGAGTTCACCTTCAACAGTCAGTTGTTCGTTAATGACTTTACGGATAGCAGCAACCTGATCATCTGTCCAGTCCTGTACTTTGATGTCTTTGTCTACTTTTGCCTTGGACAGGATAGTAGCTGCTTTACTTCTGCCAATTCCATAAATATAGGTGAGGCCTACTTCTCCTCTTTTGTTCTTGGGTAAATCTACACCAACGATTCTAGCCATATCGTTATTAATTAAATATTATTTTTAACCTTGCCGTTGTTTAAACTTAGGATTCTTTTTGTTGATCACATAAAGTTTCCCTTTTCTTCTGACGATTTTACAGTCAGCGCTACGCTTTTTTACAGATGCTCGTACCTTCATCGTTTTATTATTTATATCTAAATGTTATTCTTCCTTTTGTCAAATCATAAGGCGACATTTCTACTTTCACCTTGTCACCAGGCAATATTTTAATGTAATGCATGCGCATTTTACCGGAAATATGAGCTGTAATCACATGCCCGTTTTCCAGTTCTACCCGGAACATTGCATTTGATAATGCTTCCGTAATTGTACCATCCTGCTCAATAGAAGGTTGCTTTGCCATAAATTATCCTTTCTTTTCTAATACTTCTTCAATATAATTAAAAGTCGATAACACATCCGGTGTTTCATCACCGATAGCAACTGCCAGTTCGAAATGGGCCGAAACGCTTTTATCCAGTGTCGTAATGGTCCAACCGTCCGACTCTTGCTTAATTTCTTTTCGGCCCAGGTTAATCATTGGCTCTATGCAAATAACAGACCCTTTTTTCAACTTAGGCCCGCTTCCCCTCCTTCCATAGTTCGGTACTTCGGGTGATTCATGCATATTTTTACCTAATCCGTGCCCAACAAGCTCCCGTACAACGGAGTAACCGGCCGTTTCGCAATAATTTTGAACGGCAAAACCGATATCGCCGACCCTTTTTCCGTTTACTGCCAGTTTTACAGCCTCAAAAAGGGAAGCTTTGGTTACATCAAGTAATTGTTGAACTACCCGGGAAACTGGTCCAACAACAAAAGTATAGGCCGAATCTCCATAGAAACCGTTTTTATAAGTACCACAATCAACAGAAACAATATCTCCTTCCTGAAGTTCATAATCTGAAGGAATACCGTGTACAACCTGACTGTTGACCGAGGTACACAGGGACTTTGGAAAACCACGATACCCTAAGAAACCCGGTACTGCGCCATGGTCGCGGATGAATGTTTCTGCCACCTTGTCGAGCTCATTGGTGGTAACACCTGGTGCAATAATCTTGGCTACTTCAGCTAAGGTTCGTGAAACAAGGATGTTGTTTTCCCGAATTAATTCAATTTCTTCAGCTGAGTATACTGCCATCAAAGAACGAAATTCAGTTATTAATATTAATTTATATTGCTGCAGCGGTTCCTCCTGCACGGCCTTTAATGCGTCCGGTCTTAGTCAGACCATCATAATGGCGCATGAGCAGGTGACTTTCGATTTGCTGCAATGTATCCAGAACCACACCAACCATAATCAGCAGGGATGTACCTCCGAAAAACTGGGCAAACTGATCGTTGACGTTTGCCTGCATCGCAAAAGCCGGCAGGATAGCCACGATAGCCAAAAAGATGGACCCGGGCAGGGTAATTCTCGACATTACGGTATCAAGAAACTCCACTGTTCTTCTGCCAGGCTTAACTCCTGGTATGAATCCGCCATTCTTTTTCATATCCTCGGCCATCTGCGTTGGATTAATGGTAATGGCGGTGTAAAAATATGTAAATGCAATAATTAAAAGTGCAAAGGTAAAATTGTACCAGAAACCATCAAAACGAAAGGCAGTGGCCAAACCGGTAGTTGCGTCAAACCTGCTGAAAAACATTAGCGGGAACATCATAATGGCCTGTGCAAAAATGATTGGCATCACACCGGCAGCATTCACTTTTAAAGGAATATACTGGCGGACACCACCATACTGACGGTTTCCAACAATACGTTTTGCATATTGTACCGGAATTCTGCGGGTACCCTGTACAAGCAGGATGCTTATCATAAATACCAGAAACAGGATTAATAATTCGATCAGGAAGGCAATCAGGCCACCTCCAAGATCTCCAAGACGTCCCTGGAATTCAAAAATAATTGCTTGCGGAAACATGGCGATAATCCCGATCATAATGATAAGTGAAATCCCGTTTCCAATACCTTTATCGGTAATTTTTTCACCCAGCCACATTACAAACATGGTGCCTGAGGTGAGTATAATAACGGATGAAACTTTAAAGAACAAGCCATCTAGTACAAATGCCGATGCCGGAAGCTGCACGCTGAGGTTAACCAGGTAACTTGGAGCCTGAACCAAAAGGATACCCATGGTAAGATAACGGGTAATCTGATTGATTTTCCGGCGTCCGCTTTCACCTTCGCGCTGCAGGCGCTGGAAATAAGGAATAGCGATTCCGAGCAACTGCACCACAATGGATGCAGAAATGTATGGCATTATACCTAATGCAAAAATGGAAGCCTGCGAAAATGCACCTCCCGAAAACATATCCAACAGACCGAGAACACCGTCACTGGTTTGTTCCTTTAATGCACTCAGCTGATTGGGATCAACCCCTGGCAGGGTGATAAATGATCCAAGCCGGTAAATTAATAAGATACCAAGTGTATAACCAATGCGCTGACGCAGGTCTTCGATCTTATAGATGTTCTTTATAGTTTCAATAAATCTTCTCATCTACTTAAATTTTTTCAGCGGTTCCTTGTTGTGCTTCAATCGCTTCAATGGCTGACTTTGAAAATGCGTGTGCCTTTACCTCCAGTTTGGTAGTAAGTTCACCATTTCCGAGTATTTTAACCAACTCGTTTTTTGATACCAAGCCGGCGCTCACCAGGGTTTCAACATCAATGGATGAAATATTGCGTTTTTCAGCCAGGGCCTGAAGGGTACTTATATTGATGCCTTTGTATTCCTTACGGTTAATGTTCTTAAATCCGTATTTGGGTATACGGCGTTGTAAAGGCATTTGTCCACCTTCAAAACCAACTTTTTTGCTATAACCTGAACGAGATTTTGCACCTTTGTGACCACGGGTTGATGTACCTCCACGGCCGGAACCCTGGCCTCTGCCAACCCGCTTGTTATTTCTTACTGACCCGCTTGCCGGTCTAAGATTGCTTAAGTCCATATCTATAGGGCAAATTAAATGATTAAATTTCTTCTACTTTCACTAAATGATTCACTTTGCGTATCATACCCAAAACCTGTGGGGTACCTTCTACTTCAACACTGCTGTTGAGTTTACCCAGACCCAGTGCTTCAATGGTCCTCTTCTGGCGTTCTGTACTTCCAATTTTGCTTTTGGTATATGTAATTTTAACTTTTGCCATTGCTCTAAACTATATAATATTATCCATTAAATACTTGATCAAGGCTAATACGGCGATGTTGGGCAACGGTATAAGCATCGCGTAGTTCGAGTAAAGCTTCAAATGTAGCTTTCACCAGGTTATGCGGGTTCGATGAACCTTTTGATTTTGCCAGAACATCTTTTACCCCAACACTTTCCAATACTGCACGCATGGCACCACCGGCTTTAACTCCGGTACCACTGGAGGCAGGCTTAATAAATACATTGGCACCACCATATTTGGCATATTGTACATGAGGGATTGTACCGTTGATAATGGGCACTTTAATCAGATTCTTTTTAGCATCTTCAACGCCTTTGGAGATAGCTGTGGTTACTTCATTTGCTTTACCGAGGCCATAACCTACAATGCCGTCTTCATTTCCAACCACTACAATAGCCGAGAAACTAAAAGTTCTACCCCCTTTGGTCACCTTGGTAACACGTTGGATGCTAACCAAACGGTCTTTTAGTTCTAAATCGCTAGTCTTAACTTTTCTAATACTTGTTGCCATATTGTAATGTTAAAATTTTAAACCTCCTTGTCTTGCGGCATCAGCAAGTTTTTTTACTCTTCCGTGATAAAGATAACCATTCCGGTCAAAAACAACAGTTGAAATTCCAAGTTCCTTGGTTTTTTCGGCGGCAAGTTTGCCTACCATTTCGGCTATTTCGGTTTTTGAACCCTCTTTATCTGCTATTTCTTTGTTCAGGGATGATACAGAAAGCAATGTTTTACCTTCTTTATCGTCGATCAGTTGAACGTAGATAGCTTTGTTGCTTCTATATACAGAAAACCGTGGTGTTTCTTTTGTACCGGAAACAGTTTTCCTGATGCGACGCTTTATCCTTTGTCTTCTTTGTAATTTAGATAAACTCATCTTTTTAATTATTAACCAGGTTATGCACTTGCAGTTTTACCAGCTTTTCTTCTAAGTTGTTCACCCACAAACCGGATACCTTTTCCTTTATATGGTTCTGGCGGACGAAGTGAACGGATTTTCGCAGCAACATGACCAATCAATTGTTTGTCGGAGCTGGTAAGGGTAATTACCGGATTGCTACGTTTTTCTGTAACGGCCTCCACTTTAATTTCGGGCGGAAGCTGAATATGAATGTCATGTGAATAACCAAGGCTCATTTCAAGCACCTGTCCTTTTGACTCGGCACGGTAACCAACACCTACCAGTTCCTGTTTGATGGTATAACCATCTGATACACCAACTACCATGTTATTGATAAGTGAACGGTAGAGTCCGTGCATGGCTTTATGCCGTTTTTGTTCAGAAGGACGCTTGACCAATACCTGGTCTTCTTCTACCGATATGGTAATATCAACATCCACTTTCTGCGTAAGTTCTCCCTTAGGTCCTTTCACGGTGACCAGGTTGTCCTTGTCAACAGTAACTGTGACCCCGTTTGGAATTGATATGGGTAAATTTCCTATCCGTGACATTGAAAAATCCTCCTGTTTAATATACGTAACATAATACTTCGCCGCCAACATTCTCTTTCTTGGCCTCTTTATCTGTCATCACCCCTTTAGAGGTTGATATGATGGCAATACCAAGTCCGTTGAGAACCCTGGGCAAGTTTTGATGATTTGCGTATTTACGCAATCCAGGCTTGCTTACCCTGCTAATTTCTTTTATAGCAGGCTTTTTTGTCTCAGGATCGTATTTCAGGGCAATTTTAATAACTCCTTGTACTCCATCATCAATAAACTTGTAGCTCAGGATATACCCTTTTTCATAAAGGATCTTGGTCATATCCCTTTTAATATTTGATGCAGGAATCTCAACAACCCTGTGTTTAGCCATGATGGCATTCCTGATGCGTGTCAAATAATCTGCAATTGAATCTGTCATTTTGCTTCAAATATATAATTGACTGTTTTCTCTATCTTTCTCCTGGTTACCAACTTGCTTTCTTCACTCCTGGTATTAAACCTGCAGAAGCCATTTCTCTGAAGGTAATCCTCGAAATACCAAACTGGCGCATATATCCTTTTGGACGGCCTGTAAGTTTACACCGGTTGTGCAACCGGATAGGATTCGAGTTCCGTGGAAGACGGCTTAGTCCAACGTAATCACCTTCTGCTTTCAGTTTTGCCCTTTTTTCGGCATAACGGTCAACCATTTTCTGACGTTTAACCTCACGGGCTTTCATGGATTCTTTTGCCATAATCTACTTCTTTTTTGTATTTTTAAAGGGTAACCCAAATTCTTTTAACAATGCAAATCCTTCTTCATCGGTTTGGGCAGTGGTCACAAAAGTAATTTCCATTCCGAGAATCTTGGTAATCTTGTCAATATCTATTTCCGGGAAAATAATCTGTTCCGTGATCCCTAATGTATAATTCCCACGTCCGTCGAATTTGGTTGTAATCCCATTAAAATCGCGGATGCGGGGCAGGGATACATTAATTAGCCGCTCAAGGAATTCATACATTTTTGCCTGACGAAGTGTAACTTTCACCCCAATTGGCATGTTTCTTCGTAGTTTAAAGTTGGAAACGTCCTTTTTTGATACGGTCTGAACGGCTTTTTGCCCGGCAATGCGTGTGAGTTCTTCCTGGGCCACATCTACCAGCTTCTTATCAGCAACAGCCTGCCCAACACCTTGATTGATAACGATTTTTTCAAGGCGAGGCACTTCCATTATTGATTTATAACCGAAGTTTTTGAATAAAGCAGGAACGATTTCCTCTCTATATTTTTGCTTCAAATTAGGCATGTATTCCATTACTTAATTTCCTCCCCTGATTTTTTAGAATAGCGTACTAATTTACCGTTATCAGAAAGCTTGCGACCGATGCGCGATGGTTCGCCTGAAGAAGGATCAACCACCATAAGATTTGAAATATGTATCGGGGCTTCTTTCTTGATAATTCCACCATTGGGATACTGGGCATTGGGCTTTGTATGCTTTGAGACCATATTTACGCCTTCAACAATGGCGCGGTCTTTATCACGGACAACATCAAGGACGCGTCCCTGCTGTCCTCTTGATTCTCCGGTAAGGACCAATACTGTATCGCCTTTTTTAATATGTAATTTCTTTTGCATCGAAGTAAGGATTAATAAGTTATAGTACTTCAGGAGCTAATGATATAATTTTCATATAGTTATCGCGCAATTCCCTGGCAACGGGACCAAAAATACGTGTACCTCTGATTTCTCCGACATTATTCAGCAGTACCACTGCGTTTTCATCAAACCTGATGTATGAACCATCAGTACGGCGGATTTCTTTTTTTGTGCGCACAACAACCGCTTTTGAAACTGTACCTTTTTTTACCTCACCGGAGGGCATGGCGCTTTTTACACTAACCACAACCAGATCGCCAACGCTGGCATATCGTTTGCCGGTACCGCCCAGCACCCGGATACAAAGTACTTCCTTGGCACCGCTATTGTCGGCTACAGCTAATCTACTTTCTTGTTGTATCATGATTATTTAGCTCTTTCAATAATTTCAACTAATCTCCAACTTTTGTTTTTGCTTAATGGACGAGTCTCCATTATACGCACTGTATCACCGATATTGCAATCGTTTTTATCGTCGTGCGCCATGAACTTAGAGGTCTTATTTACGAATTTACCGTAAATCGGGTGCTTAACCTTGGTCCTTACAGCGATGGTAATGGACTTGTCCATTTTATTGCTTATTACCACACCTATACGTTCTTTTCTGAGGTTCCTTTTGTTTTCCATGGCAATAAATTACTTATTCTTGTTTTCTTCTATTTCGCGTTTTCTGAGTTCAGTTTTCAGCCTCGCAACATTTTTACGGGTTTCCATTATTTTCTGAGGATTATCCAGGGGTGAAACCGCATGATTCATCTTTTGCTTTAAGAGAAATGCCTGTTCATTTTCTATCCGCTCAATAATCTCGTTTGTTCCTAGTTCCCGTACTTCTGAATTTTTCATGGTATTCAAGCTTTCAATGTTTCATGTACATTATTCAACAAAATCGCGTCGTACAATAAATTTTGTAGTTACCGGCAATTTCTGTGCACCAAGGCGCAAGGCTTCTTTTGCTACTTCAAAAGGAACTCCTTCTATCTCCAGAACAATACGGCCGGGAGTTACAGGTGCCACAAATCCTTCGGGGGCACCTTTACCTTTACCCATACGTACTTCAGCAGGTTTTTTGGTAATGGGCTTGTCCGGGAAAATCCGTATCCAGATTTGTCCTTCACGTTTCATATAACGTGTTACTGCCTGACGCATAGCCTCAATCTGACGGCCGGTAATCCAGTGAGATTCTAACACTTTGATTCCGAATGAACCGAATGCCAGCTGATTGCCCCGCTGTGCGTTACCTTTCATTCTGCCTTTCTGCCGTCTTCTGTATTTTGTTTTCTTCGGTTGTAACATTGTTTAAAAATTTACCTGAAGCAATTAAAGATATTATTGTTTTCTGCGCTTTTTAAATCCACCTCCTGTTTTAGGTTTTGTGGATTTCACTCCAACATTGGGTGATAAATCGCGTTTTCCATAAACTTCTCCGTTACAAATCCACACTTTTACACCAATAAGTCCAACTTTGGTAAGTGCTTCTGCTAATGCATAATCGACATCGGCACGCAGGGTGTGAAGCGGAATACGGCCTTCTTTGTAAGTCTCTGTCCGGGCCATTTCGGCACCACCCAAACGACCTGAAATCAATACCTTAATTCCTTCTGCGCCCATACGCATTGTTGAAGCAATGGCCATTTTAATGGCACGGCGATAAGATATCTTTCCTTCAATCTGGCGTGCTATATTGTTGGCAACAATGGTTGCATCAAGCTCAGGACGTTTTACCTCAAAGATGTTGATCTGGACTTCTTTTTTGGTGATGTTTTTCAATTCTTCTTTAAGCTTGTCAACTTCCTGACCGCCTTTTCCGATAATTATACCAGGACGTGCTGTATTCACTGTTACAGTGATAAGCTTCAGTGTCCGTTCAATAATAATCTTGGAAATGCTGGCTTTTGCAAGACGAGCATTCAGATACTCGCGGATTTTGTAATCTTCAACAATTTTATCAGAATACTTTTTTCCACCAAACCAGTTAGAGTCCCATCCTTTAATGATGCCTAACCTGTTTCCTATTGGATTAACTTTTTGTCCCATTAAAGCTTAATTTGTTTGTTCTTCATTATTACTATCAGCTTCCAAGCTATCGAGCACCAATGTAACGTGGTTCGAGCGTTTACGAATCCGATGGGCCCTGCCTTGTGGTGCAGGTTGAATGCGCTTGAGAGTGCGTCCGCCATCAACAAAGGCTTCCTTAACAACCAGGTTACTTTCTTCAATTCTGGCGCCTTCGTTTTTGCTTTGCCAGTTTGCAATTGCTGAAAGTAAAAGCTTCTCAACGGCGCGTGATGCTTCTTTTGAGTTAAATTTTAACACATCCAGTGCGCGGTTTACTTCCATGCCACGAATTAAATCAATGACAAGGCGCATTTTGCGAGGGGATGTCGGACAGTTACGCAGCACAGCGTAATATTTCGACTTCCGCGCTTCTTTTAGCTTTTCTGCTGATATTCTTTTTCTTGCACCCATTGTTCTACAAGTTATTTATCGAAATTTGTTATTTCCTGTTTCCACTATGACCTCTGAAGGTACGTGTTGGAGCAAACTCACCCAGCTTATGACCCACCATGTTTTCTGTTACATAAACAGGTATGAATTTATTTCCATTATGTACGGCAATGGTATGACCAACGAAGTCAGGAGAAATCACTGAACGACGTGACCAGGTTTTTACTACCGATTTTTTATTTGACTCATTCATCTCAACCACTCGTTTCTCGAGTTTATAATCGATAAAAGGTCCTTTTTTAAGCGATCTACTCATGATGAAGAATTAGATTTATTTTTTAGACTTTCTTCTTTCTATGATATACTTCTCTGAAGCCTTCTTCTTTGAGCGGGTTTTGAAGCCCTTAGCAGGCAATCCTTTGCGGTTACGCGGATGCCCACCGGAAGCGCGGCCTTCACCACCACCCATTGGGTGATCTACCGGGTTCATAGCCACACCACGTACTCTTGGACGTCGGCCTAACCACCGGCTTTTACCAGCTTTACCGGCACGTTCAATCCCATGGTCAGAGTTAGAGACTGTACCAATGGTAGCCTTGCAGGTAATAAGTACCATGCGCGATTCTCCGGATGGCAATTTAATGATGGCGTATTTTCCATCGCGAGAAGTGAGTTGAGCATAAGCTCCTGCACTTCTGGCCATTACACCACCCTGCCCAGGACGTAATTCGATGTTATGAATGATGGTACCTAGTGGAATATCCGAAAGAAATAAGGTATTTCCAATTTCAGGGGCAATCTTGCTTCCGGAAAGAATTTGTTGTCCAACCTTCAATCCGTTGGGGGCAATGATATACCTTTTTTCACCATCTTCATACTGCACCAGCGCAATACGTGCTGTACGGTTTGGATCATATTCTATGGACTGGACCACTCCGGGTACCTGATCCTTATCGCGCACAAAATCTATGACACGATATCGACGTTTATGACCACCACCTATTTGACGTACTGTCATTTTACCGGCGTTATTCCGTCCTCCGGATTTTTTCAGAGGTTTTAACAGTGACTTTTCAGGTGTTGATTTCGTTATCTCACTAAAAGTACTGATTATCTTATGTCTTTGCCCTGGTGTTACAGGTTTTAATTTTCTTACAGCCATGTTTATTAGATATTGCTATAAAAATCAATTGATTCTCCTTCTACCAACGTAACAATCGCTTTTTTATAAGCAGGTGATTTACCACTTATAATACCGGTTTTGGTATAGCGGCTTTTACGTTTACCACCATAGATCATGGTGTTAATCTCCGCTACATTTACACCGTAAAGCTCTTCAACAGCCTTCTTGATCTGAATCTTGTTGGCCCTTTTATTGACAACAAATCCATACCGGTTCAGGGAATCGGCCTGAGCTGTCATTTTTTCGGTTACTAGGGGCTTTACTAAAACTTCCATTGTTACTCTTTTTAGTCGTTATTCTGTAACGTTTTGATTGAACTTTCGAAAAACAGAACCGCTGAAGCGTTCATAATATCGTAGGTCGTCAGTTCAGAGACTGTTCGTACCATGGTATTTTTAAGATTTCGAGTAGACAAACTAATGTTACGATTAGGCTCACTCAGAACGAGCAATGATTTTTTATCGTTTACCTGAAGCTTATCTGCAATAGAAATGTATTCTTTTGTCTTTGGTGCCTCCAGGTTGAAATCTTCTATTACTTTAATTGCATCAGCTTTTGCTTTATAACTAAGCGCTGAATACCGGGCCAGTCTTTTAACTTTTTTATTCAGTTTAAAGCGATAATCTCTTGGGCGTGGACCAAAAACTGTTCCACCTCCGCGAAAAATCGGAGAAGTGATGGCGCCTGCGCGTGCAGTACCTGTTCCCTTTTGACGCTTAATTTTCTTAGTGCTCCCCTGTACCTCACTGCGTTCTTTGGTCTTGTGGGTTCCCTGCCTTTGATTGGCAAGGTATTGCTTCACGTCAAGGTAAATGGCATGATCGTTAGGCGTAAGGCCAAAAATTGCCTCCTTTAGCTCAACTTTTTTGCCAGTATCTTCTCCAGCGATATTTAATACTGCTAGTTCCATTTTATATTATTTTTAAACCCTTTCAGGACTTTCTACAACAACATACGAACCGTTTGCACCCGGAACAGCGCCCCGGACGATCATCAGGTTATGTTCATAAATGATCTTTTCTATTTTCAGGTTCAGTTTTTTCACACTGCTACCACCATCGCGTCCGGCCATACGCATCCCTTTAAAAACTCTGGATGGATAAGAGGACGCCCCAAGAGAACCTGGTGCACGATTACGGTTATGCTGTCCGTGTGTTGCATCGTTTACACCACTAAATCCGTGACGTTTAACTACGCCCTGAAAACCTTTCCCTTTGGTGGTTCCTGATACATCAACAAAGACATCATCCTTAAAATAATCGAGGGAAATTTGATCACCAATCTTCCAATCTTTAACAAATCCCTTAAGCTCTTTAACAAAACGTTTGGGGCTGGTGCCAGCTTTCTTAAAATGCCCTTGCATCGCTTTTGTGCTATGCTTTTCTTTCTTTTCATCAAAAGCCATCTGAATAGCTGAATAGCCATCCTGTTCAGGGGTTTTGACCTGTGTAATCACACAGGGACCAGCCTCGATAACCGTACAGGCTACATTTTTCCCGTTCTCATCGAAGATGGACGTCATTCCAACTTTTTTCCCAATTAGTCCTGGCATTGTTCTAACATTTATAAGTTATCATACTTTAATCTCTACCTCAACACCGCTTGGTAATTCAAGCTTCATCAATGCATCGATGGTTTTCGGAGTTGAACTGTAGATATCTAATAATCGTTTAAATGAACTTAACTGAAATTGTTCGCGCGATTTTTTGTTAACAAATGGCGACCGCAATACAGTATAGATCTTTTTATGGGTAGGTAGCGGTATTGGCCCACTCACCACAGCACCTGTAGTTTTAACAGTCTTAACAATCTTCTCAGCTGATTTATCGACGAGATTGTGGTCGTAAGACTTTAATTTAATTCTTATTTTCTGGCTCATCAGTAACTTATTATATTAAGAATTTGCTACTTTTTTTCCGTGTATTTTTTCAATGATTTCCGTGGCAATGTTTTCTGGCACTTCTTCATAATGAGAAAATTCCATTGTTGAAGTGGCACGGCCCGATGTGATGGTACGCAATACGGTAACATATCCGAATTTTTCTGCCAGGGGCACATGTGCTTTAATAACGCGTGCACCAGCTTTGGATTCCATACCTTCAACCTTACCACGGCGGCGGTTAAAATCAGAAATAATATCGCCCATATATTCTTCGGGTGTAACAACTTCGGCTGCCATTACCGGCTCGAGCAATACTGCTTTGGTTTTTTTAGCCGCAGCACGGAAAGCCTGTTTGGCACAAATCTCGAAGGACAACTGATCAGAATCAACCGGATGGTATGACCCATCTTTAAGTGTAACCTTAAGATTATCAACCGGATATCCGGCCAGCGGACCGTTAGCCATTGCTTCTTTGAATCCTTTTTCAACCGAAGGAATGTATTCACGTGGAATATTACCACCTTTAATTGCATCAACAAATTGAAGACCTGCCACACCTTCGTCTGCCGGTCCGATTTCAATGCTGATATCTGCAAATTTACCACGGCCACCAGTTTGTTTCTTAAATACTTCGCGATGATCAAGAGTTGATAACAGCGCTTCTTTGTAAGCTACCTGTGGTGCACCCTGATTGCATTCTACTTTAAACTCGCGCTTAAGGCGGTCAACGAGAATCTCAAGGTGTAGTTCTCCCATTCCGCTTATCACTGTCTGACCGGTAGTATCGTCTGTTTTCACCTGGAATGTAGGATCCTCCTCGGCTAGTTTTGCCAAAGCACTGCCCAGCTTATCAAGATCCTTCTGTGTTTTAGGTTCAATTGCAACGCTAATTACAGGCTCCGGGAAACTCATGGTTTCAAGGGAAATTGGCTTGTCTATATCACATAAGGTATCTCCGGTTTTGAGATCTTTAAATCCAACACCGGCACATATATCTCCTGCAAAAATTTCTTCTTTGGGATTCTGCTTGTTTGCGTGCATTTGGTAAATTCTGGAAATCCGTTCCTTTTTACCAGTTCTGGGGTTAAACACCTGACTGCCAGACTTTAATATACCGGAATATACTCTGAGATAAACCAGGCGTCCGACATAGGGGTCGGTAGCAATTTTAAAAGCCAGGGCTGAAAGCGGTTCTGATTGCTCAGGTTTCCTTTCTGCTTCATTATCCGTTTTAGGATCAATGCCTTTTACTGAACCAACATCCAATGGACTCGGTAATAAAGCCGTAACAGCATCAAGCAGGCGTTGAACACCTTTGTTTTTAAATGCAGAACCACAAAGCACAGGAACAATTTCCATGTTAATGGTAGCCTTTCTGGTAGCCTCCATAAACTCTTCAACTGTTATTGAATCTCTGTTTTCGAGGAAACGCTCGAGTAATTCTTCATCGGAAACACAAACAGCTTCGATTAGCTTCTCGCGCCATTCCTCGGTTTCATCTAACATATCTTCCGGTATCTCGCGGTATTCGTACTTCATTCCAAGGGTTTCGTCTTCAACCCAAACAATGGCTTTACGCTCAATCAGGTCGACAATACCCGAAAAGTTTTCTTCTGAGCCAATAGGTATTTGAATGGGAACCGGATTTGCCCCGAGCTTATCCTGAATTTGATTAACAACACTGAAGAAATCGGCCCCGGTACGGTCCATCTTATTAACGAACGCTAATCGGGGTACATTATATTTATTGGCCTGACGCCATACAGTTTCTGATTGCGGTTCGACACCACCTACAGCACAAAAAACAGCAATAGCACCATCAAGTACGCGCAATGAACGCTCTACTTCCACGGTAAAATCAACGTGACCGGGAGTATCAATGATGTTAACTTTATATTGCTGATCGTTATATTTCCAAAAGGTGGTTGTTGCAGCTGAGGTAATGGTGATGCCCCTTTCCTGTTCTTGAACCATCCAATCCATGGTAGCAGCACCGTCGTGAACTTCGCCTATCTTATGGGTGATACCGGTATAAAACAGAATTCTTTCTGTTGTTGTGGTTTTACCGGCATCAATATGTGCCATAATACCAATATTTCTGGTATACTTTAAACTCATTTTAAAACACTAATTATCAGCTAGCAACTATAATTTAATAATCTCGTATGTATCTCAATAAACCACTTAGAATCTGAAATGCGCAAACGCTTTGTTTGCTTCTGCCATTCTATGTGTATCTTCTTTTTTCTTAAATGCACCACCTTCACCGTTGTAAGCTGCTATTATTTCAGCGGCAAGACGTTCGCTCATGCTTCTACCTGCGCGTTTACGGGCAAAAAGAATCAGGTTTTTCATGCTGATAGATACTTTCCGGCTTGCACGAACTTCCATGGGAACCTGGAAAGTAGCACCACCGACACGGCGGCTCTTCACCTCTACCTGAGGGGTAACATTCTCGAGTGCCTTTTTCCATATATCAAGGGGCGCCTCTTCAGAATCTTTCATTTTCTTACTAACAATCTCCATCGCATCGTAAAAAATGCCATAAGAAATGCTTTTCTTACCTTGCAACATCAGATTATTTACAAATTGTGTTACCAATGTATCATTAAACTTTGGATCTGGTAACAGTATTCTTTTCTTTGGTTTTGACTTTCTCATATCAACGCTTCAATTTCTTGTTATTTTTTCGGCCGCTTAGTACCATATTTTGATCTACGTTGAGTTCTTCCATCGACTCCGGCTGTATCGAGTGCACCACGAATCAAGTGGTAGCGCACACCAGGTAAGTCTTTAACCCTACCGCCACGAATCAATACAATGGAGTGCTCCTGAAGGTTATGTCCTTCACCCGGAATGTAAGCATTTACTTCTTTACCGTTTGTAAGACGAACCCTGGCCACCTTACGCATTGCAGAATTTGGCTTTTTAGGTGTTGTTGTGTAAACACGTACACAAACACCTCTACGTTGAGGACAAGAATCGAGTGCCGGAGCTTTACTCTTTTCCTCGAGACGGTTCCGTCCTTTTCTTACAAGCTGTGATATTGTCGGCATATAATCAGTTAATTATATAAATCTGTTTGTAAAATCGGTTCGCAAAGGTAAGGGATTTTTTTTCAAAAACAATAAGTTGCTGTAAATTATTTCTTTTTTTCACCCATTTCAAATCAAAAACCCTTTACCATATTGCTTTTCAGATACTTATTGAGTTGATATAAATGATATACTTCTTTGATAGATTCCATTACATAATATAATATATATAATACATAAAAACCTAGCAAATTTGAGGCAATATAACATTGAAAACCATGAGTTTTGTTACAAAGCAACAGATTCCATTGGTACATAAACCATAAGAAATACATTCAATTCAAAAATGATTTATATTTACTTATTGAAACAATCCGAAGAACGATGCGACATATAGGAAAACTGTTTTATACAACCTTTTTGTTTTTTGTGTTCACCGGAACACAATTATCAGGACAAGAGCTTCGGGAGGATAGAAAAGTTACCCTTGGTATTACTCCGTTGAAGCCGTTTTTTAAAAATGAATTGCGTGCTTCCATTCTTACCCACAGAAACAAAACACATAGCTGGGGTACAAATATCACCTTCTACCGAATATTTAAAAATTACACCCCATCTGAAATTGTGTTTTACGACCCGGAAGATTATGGATTCAGGTTGTATGTACACATCAGGATGCATTCAGCCACATATAACCTTCAGGGTTTTTATACGCAATTAAACTTTGGCGGTGGTTTATTTTCACAAATGGTGTCCTATGCAAATCAGGCTGACAGTTATACAATATATGAAAAAATATCCCGTCGGGAAAATTTTATGGCGCTTGGTGGAATGGTCGAAGGCGGATACCAATACACTGCAGGAAAAATATCAATGAATGTAAGCCTGGGGTATCAATGCCTGCCAAGGATATTACCCAAACGCATTAACCACAATGGACAGGAATACACATTGTATAAGGCAGGTACGTCGGAATTCTCCGACAATCATTTATGGTACAGAAATGGTCCCGGAAAGATGATTGATTTGTCTTTCACAGTATACTATAATTTTTAAATGGCACAAAAACAATTAAACCATGTATATGAAACGTTTTTTAATAATCACAACAATTGCATTAATCTGCCTAAATTTAAAATCACAGGATAGCACTGTTTTTAATAACCATGGTACAATAATTAGTGTAACTCCTCTGAAACCATTTTTAAACAGCAGGACGATATTTTCCATTGACAGCAGGGTTAATCAATACGGCTTCCTGGGAATGAACATCCATGCTTACTGGAATGCCTCTTCAGCCATTACATTATTGCTTTATGAACCACCTTCGGGGATAAAAGCATTTGTGCATTTCAAAAAATTTAATTTCTTGCCGGGCTTTCATAATTCATACATCCAGTATAACCTTGGAGGTGGATATTTCACCGCTGATGTAAACTATGTTTCTCAGGAACAGGGTAACCTGAAACTCCAAAAAAACTTTTTTGCATTGGGAGGGGCTTTAAATTTGGGGTGTACGGAACAATTTAAAAATATTGTTTTTGATTTTTCCCTTGGTCTACAATCGCTATCCAGATTGCTGCCAAGGACTGTTTCAACCAATGACAGGACTTACCGGCGCGATGTAAATGATTCCTGGGAGTTTTTTTCGGATAATCTCAGATGGAAAACGTATGGCCCGGGTAGCTTGTTAACAGCAAGTGTTTCCATTGGCTATGTTTTCTGATATTTTTGGTCTGAGGTTTATTTTCATCGCCTTCTGAGAGATGAATGATAATATGCTCATGGAAAGCTCATTATTCTATTAATAATCCAACCTTTTTGTTATCACGTGGTATGTACAAATTTTTGCTATCTTTATTTGTCAAATTATCATTATTAAATCAGTACAATTATGAAACATTTATTGCGCATTTCATTCATGTTTTTATTCGGGTTGGTTATCATTACAGGATGTTCGAAAGATGAGGACGACGATAACAACAAACCGCCCGAAGTAGTTTCGCCTGAAATTCAAAGCAAACTTGACGAGATTAATGTGCCTGAAAACCTTGCTAATTCACAAACCTGGTATGCCCTTCAGGTAAGTGCCTATGTTGCGCAAATAAAAAGCATCAACTCTTATTTTGCGTATTTTGATCCTGTTGAAGGTGCTGAATATGACGATGGCGTTTATTTTTGGACCAACGGAGGCCAATCAGTATGGTTAAACTACACCGAAACTTCGAACACCTACGGGTGGGAAATGGATGTTGATTTTGGGAACGGCAGGGTAGACTATATCTCTGCTGAACAACAAAAGGACGGTTCAAGCGGATGGCTAAGGGTGTATGATTACACCGAAAGTACAACAGGCAATTTCATCTACGAGTATAACTGGGAAATATTGGGCGATGATAGCGTTGTCCTGAGTTGGTCAAACTCTGAGGATGGATTCAACCTGGAAATAAAAGGTAGTCCGGATGATTCGGGTTATGCAAAGTATTTCGAGAACAACGTTCCGGTTTATGAGTTTGTATGGAACAGTGATGGAAGTGGATACTACACCACCTATGATGACACCGGAGAATTAGAGAATACAACGAACTGGACAACAGACAATTTATAACAACCTAAAAATGGGGTTACTTTTTCAGCCCCATTTTTTGCTTTCTTCATTTAAGCCGAACATTTGGTCAAAACTAAAATAATGTACATTTTAATGACCGGTCGCCTCACTCAATTGTTTTTAAATATTCAACCACCTGGTTCAGCTCTTCCTCCGTTAACTGATCCTTGTAAGAGAGCATAAGTCCTTTATTAAACCCCTCCACAACATCAGCATTGGGTTCAAGTATCGAGCGTTTAATGTATTCCTCATCCACGGTAATAGTGCGTTCGTTTCCGTCTGTAATCACAGTTTCTTCTTTCCCAAATATTCCTTTAAAGGTGGGCCCGACAAGTCTTGATCCGTCAGTAGAATGACATGCATTGCACCCCAGGCGTTGCACAATCTGCCGGCCGGCTGCTGTGGGTGTGGCAGCTTCTTCACCCCTGGCCACAGTTGTTGTGTCTGTGTACCATTTCTCAAATTCATCAGGCGGCATCACAACAACAGAAGTATACATGTAAGAATGTCTTAACCCGCAATATTCCGTACAGAATAAATCATATTTCCCCGGGCTGTTAGCAATAAACCACATCTGATCTTCCCTGCCGGGAACCATATCCTGCTTTACCCTGAAAGCGGGGATATAAAGGCTGTGGATCACGTCAAGGGCATCGAGTTGCAAGGCAACAGATTTCCCTTGCGGTACATAAAGGGTATCCGTACGTCTACCGTTTTCATATTCAAAATCCCAACTCCACATGCGTGCAGTAGTCTTAATATTCATGGAATCTTTCGGTGGTTTAGAACGCATTGGTTTCCATCCGGTCCATCCAAAATAAAACATGCCCATCACAATTAAAAGGGGTATAAAGGTCCAGACAAGCTCCAAGGTAGTATTTCCTTCAATTTGTGTGGGTGTTGGATTTTTCTTTTCCCGGTATTTTACCAAAAAGTATATGAGCACTCCGGTAAGGGAAACAAGGAAAAAAAGGGTAACGATAAAGATGACTGCAAAAGCCGTATCAACATCTTTAACAAAATTTGAAGCGTTAGAATACATAGTTTAATATCACGTTAATATGTTACCTGTAAGTATAATCCAAAAATGTAATGACCACAACAATGACGAAAACAGCCAGAACAAGCCCAACCATGATAGCATAAAGCTTATTATCAAACTTAAGATGCATAAAATAAACCAATACCAGTACTGATTTCAATGATGCCAGCAACAGGGCAACAAAAACAGGCATTCCTCCAAGATCCACGCGGGTTACAGCAACCGACAGGCCTGTAAGCATCAATAAACCCAATAAAACATAAAAATAAGTCCGGTAACTTACTGTATGATGTTTTTCGTTATTTGACATAAAACATAAGTATTAATTAAATGTATTTTCAGGCAATGAGATAAAAAAGCGGAAACAGAAATATCCAGATTAAGTCGACCAGATGCCAGTATAATCCGGCATTTTCGAGTTGTATGTTATAATCCTGATTTATCTGTTCCTTCATAACCTTTACCATAATCACTGCAATAAACACAATACCCACGATGATATGCAGGGCATGCAGGCCTGTCATGAAAAAATACAAACCAAAAAACAAAGTATCTCCCTGTCCGAAGTCTTGTAAAACAGATGAACCAGGGAATAATCCATGTTCAATTTTTCCGGACCACTCAAAATATTTGTTAACCATAAACACCAGAGCAAGAACCAAGGTTACTCCGAGTAAAGCAACAGTACGTTTTATTTCTCCCCGGCGAATTGCTGTTGTCGACATGGCAATGCTCATGCTGCTAATAAGGAGCACAATGGTATTAATGGTACCCATGGTAACGGACAGTTCCTGACCAGCCAAATGAAAAGCTGTTGAATACTCATACCTGTAAACAGAATAGACAATAAACAAACCACCAAAAAGCAACAACTCTGTGAAAATAAACAACCACATGCCAATCTTCGAGGCGGTATCATCACGGTGTTCAATATGTACTTGCGCTGATGCTTGCTGCGACATAAAAGCTTAGTTTAATCGGTTATGAAATAACGTTAGTCCTTATAATCATACGGCCCTCGCGTAATTCGTGGTATTTCCTCATAATTCTCCAAGGGAGGCGGACTGGGCACACTCCATTCCAGCGTTCTGCCACCCCATGGATCTGTAGGAGCTATCTCACCATGTTTTGATGAACGTATGAGGTTTGCAATAATGATAATTAACCCGAAGATCATAAAAATAGCACCCAGAGATGAGAGTATATTTGCCCCATGGAATTGTGGCAGATAATCAAAATACCTTCGCGGCATCCCGGCAATACCCAAATAGAACATTGGCGTATAAAGGGATAAAAATCCTATAAAGAAGACCAGCCAACCTGTATTGGCCCATCCGGAATCGTACATCCTTCCGAAAATTTTTGGAAACCAGTAATGAATGGCAGCAAAAAAAGCATATCCAACCCCACCAAATACAATAAAATGGAAGTGTGCCACAACAAAGGCTGTATCATGAACATGCACATTGGTAGCAAGTGAACCCAACACAAGTCCGGATAAACCCCCAACCATAAATACAAAAATAAATGAAGCTGCCCAGTATAAGGGAGTTCCAAACTGTATGGATCCCTTGTATAATGTAGATATCCAGTTAAATACTTTTATGGCCGAAGGAATGGCCACAAGAAAAGTCAGGAACGAAAAAGCAAATTGGGCTGTACCGCTCATTCCTGCAGTAAACATGTGGTGCCCCCAAACCAGGTATCCCACAAATGCAATGGCCATGGTAGATACAATCAGTGCTTTATAGCCAAAAATAGTTTTACGTGCAAAGGTGGGCAATATCTCTGATATCACTCCCATAGCCGGTAAAATCATAATGTAAACTGCCGGATGAGAATAAATCCAAAAAAGATGCTGGTAAAGCACGGGATCACCTCCAAGGGCCGGGTCAAAAAAACCGATGTTCAATGTGCGTTCTGCTACAATCATAAGAAGGGTAATACCAACAACCGGGGTGGCCAGCAATTGTATCCATGCAGTACCGTAAAGGGTCCAGGGAAAAAGGGGCATTTTAAGCCATCCCATGCCCGGGGCACGCATGCGATGCATGGTCACAATGAAATTGAGCCCGGTAAGGATGGATGAGAACCCAAGAATAAAAGCACCTAAAACTGCCGGCAGCATATTGGTACCGGTTTTAAAACTGTATGGAGCATAAAAGGTCCATCCGGTATCAGGTGGCCCTCCACTTAAGAATTGTGAGGTCAACGCCACAATAGCCCCAACCATATATACCCACCATGAAAGCAGGTTTAATCGCGGAAAAGCAACATCTTTTGCTCCTATCATAATGGGAAGAAAAAAGTTACCAAAGACCGCAGGTAATCCGGGGATGACAATTAAAAAAATCATAATAATGCCATGCAGGGTAAAAACACCGTTATAGGTCTGGGCATCCATGATAGTTTTTCCCGGTGCTATTAATTCCAGCTTCATTAAAAGTCCCAAAATGGCACCCACCGAGAAGAATACCATGATGGAATAAAGATATAATAATCCTATGCGTTTATGATCGGTAGAGAAAATCCATCCGAATATCCCTTTATACTTACCCTTATGTTCGAGGTAGTTTGGTTTTACTCCGTCCTGTTTCTGGTTACTCATTTAATCAATATTTATACACTAATTCGTTGATAATTTTCTTGAAAACACTGGTTTTAACACTAAATACAAAAATACGGCAAGTGCAAGAATCATAATGAGCGTACCTGCAACCCGTGTGATGTTTAACACATAAGTCTGACCTTTGGGGTCATAAGAATAGCAATACTGCAATACCTTATTAATAGTAGGCCCGGTCTGTCCTCTGGATGTTTCTAGCAAAGCCATTTTAAATTCAAAGGGAAGGAATTGAGTGCCATTGAGGTAGCGGGTGATTTTTCCATCCGGACTAAGAAAAATCAAAGTGCCTGAATGTAAAAAGTCATTGCCGGTTTGTTTGTATCTGAAACCAACAGCCTGGGTTAATTGTGCAATGTTGGCACTGTCGGAAACATAAAAAGTCCAGCCTGTATCAATGGCTTCCTTTTTATTGACCAAACCCATATAATTCATCTTCTTTTTCAGGGCGAGATCGATGGATTCGCGAGGATCAAAACTAATTGTTAAAACCTGATAATCCTTGCCGGGAATCAAATCGGTTCTATCCATTACATTGGCAATGCCATCCATCAGAGGACTGCATATTCCAGGGCAACGGTAATAAACCAGAGAAATTACGGTGGGTTTATCGATAATATCAGTAAGGGTTACTGTCCGTCCATCTTCGTTAAGGAGCCGTATTGAGCCGGGTATGGTTTCATTCAGATTTTCCACAATTCCTACTTCCAACTCCTCCTCTTCAGCAAAGAGGATTGTCGAAAATAAAACAAGAACGAACCCTATGGTTAAATATCTGCTCAACTTTTTTATTCCGGATATAGGTAATATATTGGCTATTGCACTTTTATACATGATAAATATAGTTATTCTGTTTAAAAAAACTTATATTTCATTTCTCAAACAAATAACTTTTATAAATGTTTCCCGGAGAAAATATACCCGTCGGGCATGTATCACAAAATGTAAAGCAAACGTACTATTAAAAGGTGATTTTGAAGGGCGGAAGGATTCTAATTAATTTCCAAATTATTCTGTCATCTATATCCGCCCACCTGACAGGGATAAACCTCATCAATACAACAAAATAATAATGTGGAAGCAATGAGGTTTTCTCATCTGGACTTTACAAACAGGGCATTTACAACCGAAATAAGAATGTAAAGCAACATCACAAGCAGAATTCCAGAAAAACGAAATGGAATTAAAAGGAACACGGCCAGGATAAGAAAGATATATCGAATGGCATTGTCTTGAAAACTCAGGTTTTCAAATTTAAGGGAAAACATTTTCAGATGCGAAACCATCAACAAAGACAAAATAAGTGTGATGGTGATTAAAAAATAGTTGTTTAGAATAATCTCCCTGAGGTTATTGCTGTCCGTTTCCTGGAATAAAATGGCAACGGCCGCTATTGTTATAGCCATGGCCGGGGTTGGCAATCCAACAAAAAAACGGCCATCGGATTCGCTTGTGGAAAACCTTGCAAGCCTGATAGCCGCAAATACGACCAAAAGATAAGCCCCATATAAATTCACGTTATCAAGGAGGGTGGCCGTTTCCTCACTAAAGGTGGGATTTTGATTGGTAAGGGCCATATTCAACATCCGGTACATAATCACTGCTGGTGTTACGCCAAAACTTATCACATCGGCAAGGGAATCCAGCACTTTCCCAAAATCAGAGATGGCATTAAGTTTCCTGGCCATAAAACCATCCAGAAAATCAATGAATGCAGCAAGAAAAATCAGATAACTTGCCGTTAATACGTTATTCTGAAAAGCCAGGGTAATGGCAATGCAACCTATTAAGATATTAATTGATGTAAGTAAGTTAGGAATTTGCTTCACGATTGAACTTTTTTGTTTCATAATAAATTATATAGTTAAAATCACTATAAATTGAAATAATGATAATTCAAAATCATCCATTACCGAAGGACTAAAGATAAAAATAAAAATCAATATTTAAAATCTTTGGCTTTTGTGTTCAGAAACCATATTATTACTATTTTTATAGCTGATGATGAAGTTGAATAGAAAATAAAAGAAAATAAAATGAAAATAGCCGTTGATTTTGACGGGACGATAGTAGAACACAGATACCCCGAAATAGGCGAAGAGTTGCTCTTTGCTTTTGACACGCTCAAGGCTTTGGAAAGACAGGGCCATCAATTAATCCTATGGACCTTCAGGGCCGGAAAAGAACTTGATGAAGCGGTGGAGTTCTGCCGGTCCAAAGGATTGGAATTTTACGCTGTCAATGCAAGTTATCCCGAAGAAGTGTATGAAGAATCTGTTTCAAGAAAAATAGATGCAGATGTATTTATTGATGACAGGAATGTTGGTGGTTTCCTGGGATGGAGTGAGATTTGGCAGATTTTAAATCCTGATAAACAGGACTCCCCTACCTTTGAGTATGACAGTCTGGTTAAAACCAATAAGTCAGTAGGAAACAGGATAAAAAGTCTGTTTAAATAACTGATTATCAATAAATTTATCGTATATTAATCTATAAACCCCTTATTCCTGTGAAAGCGTCAATTTTCCGATTTTTTTTTGTGCATCCCCTGATGGTGGTACTTTTATATACCGCTACTTATTGTACCAGTCCTGAGAAAAAAAGACCAGCTACTGAAGCCGAATCACGTGCTCCCCGGATTGATAACCTCAGGATTATACAACCCTCAAAGGACGCAGTCTTCACGCTTGGAGAGCAGGTGGACATTGAACTTGAATTAAAAAAATCAGATTTAAGGCCGGATTCAGTAGTTCTTTTGAAAGATAATGAAAGGATACGCAAGTTCGAAGATGATCTGTCGTTGACATGGAAAAGCACCAATGCCAGCCTCGGTCAAAACAGACTGAGGTTTCTTGCTTATTACGGCGATTCAATTAAAGAACCGGCCACTGTAAATGTTACGATGTTGAGCGATATCGTTCCCAAAGAATTAAACTATCGCCTGGTCAATACTTTTCCTCATGATGAAAAAGCTTTTATTCAGGGATTAATTTATGATGACGGGTTTTTATATGAAAGCACAGGTCAGTATGGAAAATCATCGTTGCGAAAAATCAAGCCCGAAACAGGAGAAATTATTAGCATCCTCGATATCGGCAGCGAGTTTTTTGGAGAGGGTATTGCCATTTACAACGATAAAATCTTTCAATTGACATGGAAGGAGCAGGTTGGATTTATTTATGACAAAACCACATTCACGCAGCTACAAAAGATTTATTATGACACCAAAGAAGGTTGGGGACTAACCTTTGACGGTGACCAATTTATTCTCAGCGACGGCACTGCCCGTTTGTATTTTCTCGAACCTGAATATTTCACCCAAACCGATCAGATAGTTGTATATGATAACAAGGGAATGGTTACTTATCTGAACGAACTCGAATACATTCATGATATGGTATTTGCTAATATCTGGGGAGAAGATTTCATAGTAGTTATTGATCCGGCAACGGGCAAAGTGCTGGCAAAGCTCAATCTTAGCAATCTTGTTCCAAAAAATCTTCGGCGAAACAAAGATAATGTATTAAACGGCATTGCATATAATGCGGAAACCGGTCACTTATTTGTAACAGGTAAGTACTGGCCGGTGCTGTATGAGATAGACATCACAGATGAACTCCATGCCTTAAAATAATAATCTGACTATCAAAACAATAACGCCACGATCTTATAAATCAACAGATTAATACTAGTGATCGGATTGTTAATAACCTCGGCTTAAAGACCCCTTGAGTGTAATTACAAATACCTGCATTACAATCGATTATGATTCAATTGTTAATAAAGTGTTGATAACTACAAATATATTGTTTACAAAACTGTCCATTGTTAAAAATTAGGTACAGGCATAAATTGTAATTTTGGAGCGGTTTCAGAAATAATAGTTATACTTGTAAACCTATTTACCATAAATTTTTTGGCTTTTATGACAAAAATTATTGCGCTAGCAAATCAGAAAGGTGGAGTTGGAAAAACAACTACAGCAATAAATCTGGCCGGCAGCCTGGCCGTTTTAGAGAAAAAAGTGTTACTTATTGATGCCGATCCGCAGGCCAATGCCACTTCAGGTACCGGATTTGATGTACGTAGCATTAACACGAGCATTTACGAATGCCTCGTTGATGATATTGATCCGAATGACATCATTCTAAACACAGAAATAGAAGGAATGGATCTGATACCCTCGCATATTGACCTGGTAGGGGCTGAGATTGAGATGCTCAACATGCCTGAACGGGAAAAAATGCTGCATAATGTCATCAGCAAAATCAAAAAGGAGTATGATTATATCCTGATTGACTGTAGCCCTTCCCTGGGCCTGATAACTGTAAATGCATTAACAGCAGCACATTCTGTTGCCATACCGGTGCAGTGTGAGTATTTTGCGCTTGAAGGATTGGGTAAACTGCTGAATACCATCAAAATTATACAGGGACGGCTGAATCCATCCCTCGAAATTGAAGGGTTCATCCTAACCATGTATGACCCACGACTTCGGCTCTCGAACCAGGTGGTGGAAGAAGTGAAAAAACACTTCCAGATGATGGTTTTTGAAACCATTATTCAGCGAAACATTAAACTCAGCGAAGCACCAAGCTTTGGTAAGCCAGTGGTGCTTTATGATGCAGAATCAAAAGGCGCCATCAATTATTTGAATCTGGCACGTGAAATTCTTCAAAAGAATGACGAAACTAAAATTAGCAACACAGAAAAAATTATAGAGGAATAAATCAATGGCAAAAAAAAATGCACTTGGAAGGGGTTTAGGTGCACTCATTGAAAACCATGAGGAGAATAAATCCGGGCACAAGGAAAAACTGCATACCGATGTAGTTGATGATCCTACCAACACGGTTCGGGAAGTAGCCCTCGAAGAAATTGAGGTTAACCCCTATCAACCACGTTCGGTATTTGATGAAGTAGCCCTGAATGAACTTGCCGAATCAATTAAAGAACTGGGCATCATTCAACCCATCTCTGTTCGCAAGCTTAACGATAAAAAATATCAGCTAATCACCGGTGAACGCCGTTTGCGGGCAGCTAAAATTGCCGGTTTGGGGCAGATTCCTGCCTATATCCGTGAAGCCAACGACCAGTCAATGATTGAGATGGCACTGGTTGAAAACATACAGCGTGAAGACCTTGATGCCATTGAAATAGCGCTTAGTTATCAGCGGCTGATCGAAGAATGTGACCTCACTCAGGAAGTGGTTAGTTCGAGGGTTGGAAAAAACAGGGCCACCGTATCCAATTACCTGCGCCTGCTTAAACTTCCGCCGTTGATTCAAAAGGGAATACAGGAAGGTAGCCTCAGCATGGGACACGCCCGGACTATCATTACTGTAGAAGACCCGGAAATTCAACTGGAAGCATATAAAAAAATCATCAGCGATGAGCTTTCCGTACGTAAAACCGAGGAACTGGTGCGAAAACTCAAGGACCGGAAAGAACATCCTCCCCAGCCAAAAGAGCCTCAAACAGAGCACACTAAAGAGTACGAGGATTTAAAATCTCATCTAACGGATTTTTTCAATACAAAAATTGAATTTAAACGAAGCAATAACGGTACCGGTAAAATCGTTATTCCATTCAAGTCTGATGAAGATTTGGAGAGAATCATGGGGATTCTTGACAGGTAATCTTTTTTTCTGATCCATTATTCATCGACTATGGCTATTTATGCATAATTTTTGTATGCTGTATTGACTTACTCCAAAAATATTATGTACGTTTGGATGAATTTTTAAGATTGATATTGTGTTGAAGAATAGATATTTCATCGTACCGGCTGTTTTATTGTTTATGGTATTAGTACCATGCGAAGCACAAAAAAAATACAAGGCCGATACCGCTAAAATCGCCTTGCACTCACCTCGTAAAGCCATGCTCTATTCAGCAGCATTGCCAGGATTGGGGCAGATATACAATCGTCAATACTGGAAAGCACCTATTGTATACATTGGATTTGGAGTGATCGGATATTTCATCTGGTATAATAACGATAACTACAATAAGTATCGCATAGCTTATCGCGATTATTATACTGAAAATCCGGACAATTCATCATACATCAATCTTGAAGGATACAATCCACTTGTACCCCGTGAGCTTAACCTTAGGAATTTACAAAATGGAAGGGAGTATTACCGCCGGTACCTGGAGATGAGTATTATTATTTTAGCGGGCTATTACATGCTGAACATCATTGAGGCGAACATCAGCGCACATTTTTTAACCTTTGATATTGATCAGGATTTGACCATGAAAATAACGCCCTCGGTAACCCCGCAACTTACCACAGTCATGCCAGCTACGGGCTTAACATTTAGTTTCAATTTTTAATATCTTTGATTTTTTTAAAAAAAAGGAGGCCTGATGAGGAAATTACATTTGATTTGGTACATGTTTGTGCCGTTATTTTTACAATCAGTAAATGCTCAGGATACAACCAGGACTGATTCAACCATTTCAGTAAGAGACGATATAAAAGATGAACCGGTTGTCAATAATTTTGAAGAAAATCTCGACAGCCTGTTAAATTTATGGCACATTCAGCAGGCTATCGACTCTGATACTACAAATATGGTGGACATTCTCGAACAAGACACCATTGTGCCTGAATTCCCTGATTCGGTTTACATCGAAAGACTCTCACGCATTCCATCAGTAGTGGAGTTATCCTTTAACCGCATTGTGCGCAACTATATTGAAGCATATACAAAAAAACGCAGGGAGCAGGTGGGGATAATGCTTGGGCTGGCTGATTATTATTTCCCGATTTTTGATGACATTTTTGATTACTATGATGTGCCCAACGAGATGAAATATATGGCCATTATTGAATCGGCACTGAACCCAAGGGCCTTATCCCGTGCACGTGCTGTGGGCCTTTGGCAGTTTATGTATGGCACTGGCAAGCTCTATGGCCTCACTGTTAACTCCTATGTTGATGAACGGCGTGACCCGATTAAATCTACACATGCGGCAGCACGATTTGCCAGGGATTTGTATCGCATCTATGGCGACTGGATCCTGGTGATTGCTGCTTACAATTGTGGGCCGGGAAATGTAAACAAAGCCATACGCCGCTCAGGCGGAAAACGCAATTACTGGGATATTTATTACTACCTGCCCCGTGAAACCCGTGGGCATGTACCGGCATATATTGCAGCCACTTACGTAATGCATTATTACAAGGAGCATAACCTGAAGCCGAAACCTGTTAATCTGCCGCTGGCAACTGACACCATTATGATTAACGAAGATTTGCATTTGGAACAGGTTTCGAACGTCTTAGGCATTCCGCTTGAAATGTTGCGCGATATGAACCCGCAATACCGACGCGATATCATCCCCGGAAAATCAATGTCCCTGGCCCTGAAGATACCGGTTGAAGAAACATCGAATTTTATTGACCTTCAGGATTCCATCTTTACTTACAATGATACTATATATTTCAACCCAAATAAAGTTGTAAGCCCTGCCGCATATACCTCAGCGGGTTATGTACCCAACCCTCCCACAAAAAATCATACAAAGCTTACTTATACAGTTAAGCCAGGTGATAATGTTGGGTTTATTGCATCATGGTATGGTGTAAGGCAAAGCGATTTGAGGTACTGGAACAATATCCGCAGGAACCTCATCCGTGCCGGTCAGAAACTCACCATTTATGTGCATAAAGGTAAGGCGGATGCGTTAAGTAAGATTGATGCTATGTCTTTTGCTGAAAAGCAGCAAATGGTGGGTACAACAGTGGCTTCGAACACCGCAAAACCCGTCAGCAGCGGCAGCGATTTGGGTGATGATTACACCGAATACACCGTGCGAAGCGGAGACACCCTCTGGGAAATAGCAAGGAAATATCCGGACATATCTGATGCCGACATCATGCGATGGAATGGCATTAACTACGGTGAAAGCATTCGCCCCGGACAAAAATTAAAAATTAAAAACATCAATTAATGGATTTGATACTGGCCTGATATGCTGAAGTTTATCTTTAACAGATAATATCCCCTTCAGGCCAAGCATATTATGAAGCCGCAAAAAACATTACAGTTTTTTCTTTCAGTATTTCTGCTGCTCCTTGTGGTACTGTTATATTTTCCGGAGGACGGCATCCGGGTAACGGATAATTTCAGCCTGAAATTTCCCACAGCAAAAGATTTTTTTAGTCAGGACACCATCGAATATGCAGATATCTCAGACATTATCGACCAAAGTGAGGAATTTGGCGATACCCTGTTGCTTGCTTTAGAGGAAGATTACGGGGAGATAGGTTTTGACACTGTGCGTGCTAATGCTCAGCTCCTAAAAAAACAAATCCATCATATGGAGTTTCCAAAAGGGGAGCGATCATTGCTAAAACCTTTTTTCAGAAGCATTGCTGCCCTGCCGAAAAATAACAAGCATATCCGCATCATGCACTATGGTGACAGTCAGATTGAAAGTGACCGGATGACCGCTTTCATCCGAAACAAATTACAGCGGCAGTTTGGCGGCTCAGGGCCCGGATTAATATCAGCAGTACAGCCTTATGACTGGCAGTATTCCATTAAGCAAACAAACCTTGGCGACTGGCACAGGCACACCTTATATGGCAACAGAGACACCACCATCATGCATAGCAGATACGGTGCCCTGGCCAGTTTCTCGCAGTTTACACCTTATATGCCGGATAGTATTCAACCTGACACAGCAACATACGAGGCTTCGATACTTTTGGAAGAAGCCATTCAATCCTACCGGTCGGTGAGGGATATTGAAAAATGCGAACTTTTTCTGGGAAATATCCGCACCCCTCTGATGGTGGAGTTTTATGCTGAGAACGAGCTGATTGACGCTGATGTCATACCAACCCAAAAAGGACTTAAAGTGCTTTCCTGGACGATGGATTCGGCTGTAAGAAACCTTGAAATACGATTCAGCAGCAGCCACAGTCCGGAAATATATGGCATTGCCCTTGACAGCGAAACAGGACTGGCTATGGATAACATTGCATTGCGTGGAAGCTCGGGCCTTGAATTTACCAAAACAAACCGGGAACTACTTAAGGCCATGTATAAAAAACTCAACCCAAAACTTTTAATCCTGCAGTTTGGAGGGAATGTTGTGCCATATATCAGGAACCACGCCATCTATCAACGCTGGTTTTCGAATCAATTGAGTTTGTTACACGAAATACTGCCCAATGTACCGATAATCGTCATTGGTCCTGCAGATATGTCGGTAAAAGAAGGAAACAAATACATCACCCACCCAAACCTGGTAAAAGTAAGGGATGCCTTAAAAAAAGCAGCCCTGGAATCGGGAGCAGGATACTGGGATATGTTCGAAGCCATGGGCGGCGTCAACAGCATGCCCAGCTGGGTGTTTGCACAACCATCGCTGGCATCAACTGATTTTGTACATTTCAATTACCGGGGTGCCCGCATCGTAGCTGAAATGTTTTATAATGCACTGATGTATGAGTATAATGAGTATGTGAAGGGGGTGAATTAGGAGTGAACGCAAAGGCGCTAAAAAGGCTTGAAGCAGAAATGGCTCGCAAAGACGCAAAGACGCCGAAAGAGTTTGAAATGGAAATGGCTCGCAAAGACGCAAAGACGCCGAAAGAGTTTGAAATGGAAATGGCTTGCAAAGGTGCATAGGTGCAAAATGCTATTAACATTTAAATAGCAATTTAGAATAGAATATATAATGCAATTAATTTAATATGATATTTAGTTTTCCTAAAAAGATAAATACCATATTTCTGATTATTATAACCTCATATACAGCAATTGGTCAGCAGCCGTTTGCACCGGATTACCCGCTTGACCTGCCGTATTACGATTTTGTGCATTATAAAAAAAACATCATTAAGTTTCCTGGTGACTCCCTGGCCTTTGAGCGATTTTTCAATGGCTACGACAGCATCAACTTTAAAGGCGAAGGACGATTAAATGTTGTCCACCTCGGAGGTTCTCATATCCAGGCCGATATATATACCCACAGGCTCAGGCAACGCCTGCAACATATAATGCCCGGTGGCAATGGGGGAAGGGGGGTACTTTTCCCTTACCGTATGGCCAAAACCAACAATCCCGCCAACTACAAGGGAATGTTTACCGGTGAATGGCAAACCAGGCGGAGCGTGCAGAACATCAACAACCTGAAACTGGGACTAACCGGTATCACTGGACGAACGACTGACAAGGAGGCCACGATAACCATAATCCTGAATATTGATTCTTTGGAACATTATGACTTTAACCGGGTACGGGTGTATCATGAAATAGATACGCAAAGCTACATGGTCATTCCCTCACCAATTCATAATGTTAATTCCATGTGGGTCAATGAGGAACTGGGATATTCGGAGTTTACTTTAAGGGATTATACCGACACGCTTAAGCTGCAAATGCTTCAAATTGACAGTACCCAACATTATTTTCAGCTATACGGAATTGAATTGTTGACTGATGATCCGGGCCTGGTATATCACGCCATTGGCATTAACGGTGCCAGCCTTCCCTCCTACCTGAAAAGTGAACTTTTCGTGCCTCATCTTAAAGCTGTTCAGCCGGATATGGTAGTAATTTCCATTGGTACCAACGACGGAAACACCCGCCGGTTCGACCGGGATGTATACAAACAGAATTACGATACCCTCATTCAAAACATTCTGAAGGCGGCACCCAATACAGCACTGTTGCTTACTGTTCCAAACGATAGCTATTTGTACCGGAAATACATCAATAAAAACACGGCAAAAATACAGCAGGTAATTTATGAACTGGCCGAGGAGTATAATGCCGGCATCTGGGATTTTTATGAAATCATGGGAGGATTAAACTCCATTTTCGTCTGGTACCGTTTTGGCCTGGCACGTTATGACAAGATACATTTTACATGGAAGGGGTATATGTTTAAGGCGGACCTGCTGCATAATGCAATACTCAAGGCTTATGGGCAACATCTGGAAAAGCAAAAGACAGTGGGCAAAGGGCATGCATGGGGCAGAGAATAGAGAGTAGAGGGCTTGGAATATGCAGCAAGGAGCGAAGGGAATAGGGTATCGATTTTGAGATTATAATTTTGATAAACTAAAATAAATAACCATGAAACAATTCAGATTTGAGGATTTAACTATATGGCAAGATAGAATTGTTCTTGCTGATGAAATGTTTAATATCGCTGATGATATTAGCAATAAAAAATTATACCGGTTTGGTGAACAGCTTCGTGGAGCTGCCTTAAGCATTTCAAATAATATCGCGGAAGGAAGCGGTTCTTTTTCAAATAAAGGTTTTGCAAATTTCCTTGTTATTGCCAGGAAGTCAATCTTCGAATGTGCTAACATGCTCATTCTACTAGAACGTAGAAATCTTTTATTGGATCATACACGCCAAAGCCTCTTCGAAAGATTGCAGATTTTAAGTTCTCGAATCACCAATTTTAGAAAATATCTTTTAAACAACGCAAAATAGTACCTGAATTACAAGATATTAATATTATTAGGCAAAATTATTTAAGCATGATACAATTAATTACAGCGCGTTTTCAAGAAAAAACTAATCCCGGTAAAAGTATTTTTTTTGTTGATAGGAGCTTCTCTATACCCTTTGCTCCCTGCTCCATGCACCATGCTCCCTGCCCAATGCTAATAAAATCCATTATATTCGCAAAATGAAAAATAAGCATCAGCAATAACATATGGACCTCCTGCAGCACATAAAAGACATTCTTTTCTTCAACCCGGAGAAGCCGCTAATTTTTACACAGTTCTTCTTTTGGGCCTTTTTTGCTGTCGTACTCTTGTTTTATTCCTTTATATATAAGAATAAATCTTTACGCAACGGTTACCTTTTCCTTATAAGCCTTTTCTTTTACTACAAAACCGGTGGGATGTTTTTCTTTATCCTGCTCTTCTCCACAGTTACGGATTTTTACATCGGGCAGGCCATCTACGGATCACAAAAAAGACTCACCAAAAAGCTCTGGCTTGCACTAAGCATTTTTCTCAACCTTTCGGTCCTTGGTTTTTTCAAATACGATTATTTTTTCACCACCACCATAAACACCATCTTTGAAACCAACCTCGAAGTGGTTACTCATGCTGCCAAGTGGTCGAACCTGCTGCTGGGCACGCATTTCGATATTGTGCAAATCCTGCCACCGGTTGGCATCTCTTTTTTTACTTTTCAGACCATCAGCTATTCCATTGATGTGTACCGCGATAAGGTGGAACCTGTCCGTAACCTGCTTGATTTCGGCTTTTATGTGTCGTTCTTCCCCCAGCTTGTTGCCGGTCCTATTGTGCGGGCAGCGGATTTTATTCCCCAGTTATACAAAAATTACTCGCTGAGCATGGAGGAATTTGGGCTGGCCATGTACCTTATTCTTAAGGGGTTGATGAAGAAAATGTTTGTGGGTGATTATATTGCGGTCAACCTCATCGACCGTGTATTTGCCAATCCGGCATCCTATTCGGGTTTTGAAAACCTGATGGGACTGTATGGATATTCATTGCAGGTCTATTGCGACTTTTCAGGATATACGGATATCGCCATTGGCGTGGCCCTGCTCATGGGCTTTCACTTGCCCAAAAACTTCAACTCACCGTACAAAGCCAAAAACGTGGGTGAATTCTGGAAACGCTGGCACATGTCCTTGTCATCGTGGCTAAAGGATTACCTGTACATCCCTATGGGTGGCAACCGCGGTGGCAGTGCGTTTACTTACATTAGCCTGGGGGTGATTCTTACTTTTATCGTTCTTCTGGCTGGTAATCTATGGCTGTTTCCCATTTTTGGAGGTGCCATTTTGGTAATTTATCTATTGACGCGCATTTTTCCGGGAATGAAACTCACGGTATCCACCAACATCAACCTGATGATGACCATGCTGCTGGGCGGTTTATGGCACGGCTCAAGCTGGACCTTTGTGCTTTGGGGCGGTTTAAACGGACTGGGGCTGGTCGTGTATAAATTCTGGCGTAAGGTAAGCCCCTACGAACACAGCACCCACTGGCTGGCCAATACCTGGAAAATATTTTTCACCTTTACGTTCATCACCTTTACGCGCATCTGGTTCCGCGGTGAAACCATGCAGGGTACATATGATTTACTGAATCAGGTGTTTGGCAACTTCGACTGGGCAAATGTACCGACCATGATAGGCGCTTATTATAAAGTGTTCCTTGTGATGGCCTTCGGACTTATTGTACACTGGCTGCCAGAAAGAACAAAAGTCTGGTACCGCGACTGGTTCATTGGTACACCCATCTGGGCAAAAATCCTCATCTCCGCCGTAGTTGTATTTATTATTTACCAGTCTGTTTCAGCAGATTTGCAGCCGTTTATTTATTTTCAGTTTTAAAAATTATTACGTGTTTCTCTCAGAGGATCGGTTGTTCTCGCAAAAGAATACGCTGAGGATCGCTAACGGCGTTAATCTCACATAAACATCATATCATAATCAAACGCTTCTGCCTAATTCTGCGAAAATATCTGCAGCCACCTGCGAAAAATACCTTAATGTCAACTGCTAAAATCCCATGGATTTTGACTTAAGTTTTGTTTCCTGCTTTGAGTTTCCAATTACCATTCTCCTTCCCACTCCCCATAAAAACGTTGCAGGTATTCCTCCATAAAGCGGTGGCGTTCTTCGGCCATCTTTTTTCCGGTTTGGGTATACATGCCATCTTTCAGCAATAAAAGCTTTTCGTAAAAATGATTGATGGTTGGAGCGGTGCTTTTTTTGTAGGCATCAAAAGTTTGATGAAGTTCCGGTTTAATATTGGGATTGTATATCTCCCTGTTTTTACTGCCTCCATAAGCAAAGGTCCGTGCAATGCCTATGGCGCCCATGGCATCGAGGCGATCGGCATCCTGCACAATTTTTCCTTCAAGGGACTGCATGGGGTTTTCTACACCGGCGCCTTTGAAGGACACATGCTCCACGATATGTTCCACAGCTTCAATGATGTCCCGGGGCTGACCGTTTTGTTCCAACCACTGGCGGGCCATTTTTGGGCCAATGGTATCATCACCGTTATGAAATTTATGGTCGGCTATATCATGAAGCAGCGCACCAAGTTCAACCACAAGCAGATTGGCATTTTCGCTCCTGGCAATCGTTTTGGCGGATTTCCAAACCCGCTCCACATGCCACCAGTCGTGACCGGTGCCTTCGCCCTGCAGTTCCTTTTTTATATAGTTTGCTGTTCGGGGTACAATATCCATAAAATCTACCATTGGTGAGAAAACACCAAGTAACAAAAAACAAATGACAAATAAATGTCAAAACACAAATTAAAATGACTGAAACAAAGGTTACTCCGGCCAGACCGAAATGGAATCGTACACCTGTACTTTTGCCCAGAGGTGCGCAGTATCATCAACAAATTTTATATGTGCCGGATGTTCCTGGTAAATGTCCTGGTCTTCTTTGTTTTTAAAGTTTACAAGCAGATCGTACTGATAGCTGTTGTCAACCACATCACGAGGTGTGCCGGCTGGTTCGCCCACATGCACAGAAAGGATTACTTCTACCTCTTTTAAGAAGTTGGTGAGGTTTTTCATAAACAGCTTTCGGTCCTCTTTGCTATCCGGATTTTTCAGCCAGAAATACACATGATGACGAAAGGTACCGTCCACTTTTTTCATGGGTGATTTTGCTGATGAAGCGTTTACGGAAAAATTAGCAAGAAATGATGCTGGCAAGGCAGCGGTCATGATACGCATAAATTTTCGCCGGGAGGAGATGTTTTTCTTCATATGAATGTTTTTTGTATTACGCAGAGTTGCGCGAAGTATTCGCTGAGTTACGCAAAGTTATATCATAAATTATTTACAAATTGTGGCAACACTGATTTAACCCTAAAACCATGATTGATCAATTCATATTCCAGACACTTTTGATAACCGGATTCTAGCAGTCCCGTGCCAACTAACTTATGGACATCAATTGCATAACCAATTATTTTATTTGAAATCTCGTTCTCAGTCATTTTACGTATTTTATTTGGGTATATATTATTATTTTTTGTGTTTCTTTAATAATCTTAGCGAATCTTTGCGTATTCGGCTTACATTTTCTTCATTAAATCTTAGCGCAGCTCTGCGTCCAACATAACTACTTATATTTCCTAGCTATACGCAGCAGTTCAAAAGGTACAAACACAAAATCCTTGGGTTTGATGCGGGTATGCCCCATCTCCATCCATCTGTTTAGCGGGTATTCATATACAGCAAAAGGTTTATCAAAGTAGGCGGTGTATTTTTTATAGCGAAACAAAAGCTCTACATCGAACAACCATCGTGATATGAATGGCTTGCGGAAAAGCTCCTGTACAATTTCATTTTTCATTAGTTTGGCACCACATTGTGTATCATAAACCGATAAATCAAGCATGCTGCTGGCCATGGTGGCAAATATCCTTCCAAAGTAGTGCCTTATACGATTCCGGTAAATGGATGCACCAAGCCTGCTGATGCGTGCACCCATCAGATAATCGTATGCCGGATGAGCCTCTGCAAACCGAATAATTTTATCCATGGATTCCAGATCAGTAGCCAAATCGGCATCCAGGTATCCAAGGTAATCAAAATCATGGTTTTTATCCATTTCGAGCATGCCCTCACGTACCGCACTTGCTTTGCCCTGATTGGTTTCAAGCCTTTTCAAATACACCTTTTCCGGGAATGTTTGCTGCAATTTTGTAATTAACTCAACAGTACTATCCGTACTTCCATCATCAACAAAACATAAAGAGACATCCTTTGTCTCTTGCAGGTAATTGTTAAAAGCCCCTGTTTCCAGGCGGGTTGCTTCATTATAGCATGGAACAATTATACACGTTTTTGACATATAGCATAATTTGATAATCCGGGTAATCGTATTCCAAGTATACGAAAAAACCGGCTGACATAAAAATCAAACATTAAAATAGAATACACCATTCTTGTCAACCCCCTGCCTTTATCCCATGTTCCGACATCGGTATGCTGCTTTTTAGTCCGCAGCATCTTTTCGGATACCACCTCCATTGCACGGGCCAGGGCCAGGGAGGCAAAAAAGTAACCCTGGAGTTTGCATTTAAGTCCTGCCCTATCTATGACCTCTAGTAGGGATTTAATGTTGTACCGCCGGTAATGACCAAGAATATCATCATGACTTGTATACAGCTTTTGAAAAGCAGGCACTGTAATGACAATATGAGTGTCTTCTGTGATATAGGGTTGAGCAAGAAGTTGTTTTAAAAAGTCTTCATCATCGTCAATATGCTCAATCACATCAAGCAAAAACACGAGGTGTGCCGGATTGGTTTTATCCAGTGGGACCTCCTGAATATCTTCCTTTAATTCAACTTTCAAGTCCGGGTATTCTGCATGCAACCTTGATTTTATCACACCTGTAAAAGCAACATCCACTCCGAATAAAGTTGCCTGTGGATAGTCATCCTGCATTTTAGAAAGAAAAAAAACATCACCACAGCCCACATCAACAATATTTAGTTCCTGCTGAGGTTTTGAAACAGCTGTATTTAATAGATTTCTAATAACATCCACGCGGGCCAGCTCCCATGGATGGCGAATTTGTGACGAATAATGCGTTTCTGATAAATCCATAAACTAAGTTTTGACGGATAAAGATAAGGAAAAGCAATCGTGGAAAGTCTGTTTTTTCGAATTGAAAGTTTTCTGATTGCACCACTTTTAACTAATTTAGTCAGCATTATTTTTAAATTGAGATTTTTTACCAAAAAACTAAAATGGAATTCCACCATTTTAAAATATTTTATTAGGATAAACAGTTATATAATAAATAAAAAATTTTCTGCTGTTAATGAATCAATTGAAGTTAATCAAAACCGGTATTATCATTGGGTTACTATTACTAAATGCCCATACTAATGCGCAAATATATTCCCCTGACGAAGTTACAAAACTATCCACCCGGTATAATGAGGGATTCAGCATCAACTACCCGGAAGATTCCATTATCGTCGTACAACACCATCAAACAGGCAATTATCAGTTGAACATTGAAAGCCCGGATGGCACCCCAAATTGGAACTTCACATGGTACGCGTACAGTCAGACGCTGCCTGGAATTGATTTTGGCACAGCCTTGAAAACGGAAAATGCCGTATCCACTTCTTTCCTGCCTGCTTCAGAAGAAGGTGGTTATGCTGTAATATATACCAATGGAACTGAAACTGACACAGCCTTTTCCTGGCTTAGCATCAATGATTTCCGGTCGAAACAATTTGGCATTACCTACCAGGATGAAGACGGACAACTGCTTCCATCGCGTTATACCTGCGATTACCTCGAGTTGCGTGCAGATGTTTATACCGACACCTTTACTTATTACAACCGCTATACTTTCGATACCTTATATTTTGCACCTTATGTAGCTTATACCTGGACCTCAAATCCGGCAGGAAAAAATCCCAACATAAGTATACCCATCCATGACTCTCCTGAAATCCGCTCCAGAACGTATGAGCCGCCAACAGATGATACCCATTATTATTTGCAGGTTACAGACCAGTTTGGAGGAATCACCAAACGCGATACCGTATACTACGAAACCATCCACACAAAGGCTGTCCTGGATTCACTTCCTCAGTGGATAACCTTTGAAGATGGTACCATGTATTACAACAATCAGCATGAGGAAACTATGTCGGCCCCTTTTACCATTTTATTCTCTCCTGCCGAGTCAGAAAATGCGCACCGGTACGTTTGGAATTTTGGTGATGGTACCGCGGACACAACGTATTATAATGCCGACAGCATTGCGTATACTTATTATGACCCTGAGCAAAGCCCCTATACCATTAGCCTTACAACGTATAGCGAAGAAGGATGCTCATCGCTGGATAGCGTGACCATTGAAATACCGGAATCGGAGTTGCACACGCCGCCATTTTTCACCCCTAATGGTGACGGGCTGAATGACCATTTCAGGGTTTATGATGTATCCATCCACGAATTCGAAATTACTATATTTAATAGATGGGGAAGGGTGGTGCATAAATTCCGGGGCAACGATATCCGTGACTGGATTGGTTGGGATGGCAAGGTAAATAACACAAATCAGGACGCTTCACCCGGAGTTTACTATTTTGTAATTCGTGCTACAGGATGGGACGGAGAAAACTACCGGCGGCCAAACAAGGAATTTGACGGATTTTTTCATTTGTACCGGTGATGCATTTAACAGGTAGATTCCCATAATATTCCCTAACCAGTTTTCTTATATATGTTTAACCTTAGGTATATAGAAAGGTTATCGAAATTCTCCTGGAACAAAACCAATTATCCACAGCTGTGAATCGAATCTACTATGGCATCTTCATTGAATTTGAAATTTATGTCATCCCCGGTTCATATGAAGATATGAAAAAATTCATCTCCAGAATCCGACAATATATTATGGACATAAAAAAACCCGGTCGTTTACCGGGTTTTTTAATGTTATATTTTGTAAGAAAAATCTATTCCTCATCCTGTTCTGCTTCGTGGGCTTTCAGCAATTCTTCCTGAACATCGCCCGGTACGGCAGCATACTCATCAAATTTCATGGTATACATGGCACGGCCGCCAGTCATAGAACTCAATGAAGTAGAATATTTATTCATCTCTGCCAGGGGTACTTTTGCCTTGATTTTTTCAAACCCTTTTTCGCTGGTCATACCCATCACCATACCCCGACGTCCCTGCAGATCGCTCATTACGTCACCCATGCGGTCGGATGGTACCCAAACCTCAACTTCATATACCGGCTCAAGGATTTTTGGACCTGCCTTTTTAAATGCCATGCTAAAGGCATTCCTACCGGCAAGCTTAAACGAAATTTCGTTGGAGTCAACAGGGTGCATTTTACCATCATATACATACACGGAAATATCGCGTGCATAAGAACCGGTAAGTGGCCCTTGTTCCATTTTTTCCATAATCCCCTTGAGGATGGCAGGCATAAAACGGGCATCAATTGAACCACCTACAATACAGTTGTAATACATAAGCTTTCCGCCCCAGGACAGAGGATGTTCTTCTTCGCCACGGACAGAAAGTTTCATTTCTTTTCCATCGATTTTGAACATATTCTTGGGCTTATCGCCTTCGTTATAAGGTTCAATAATCATATGAACTTCTCCAAACTGACCAGAACCTCCTGACTGCTTTTTATGCCGATAATCGGCTTGTGCAAATTTTGTAATGGTTTCGCGGTAGGGAATCCTTGGCGGAAGTAATTCGATGTCAACTTTAAAAATATTATCAAGGTGCCATTTTACGATATTGATGTGGTATTCTCCCTGCCCCGAAAGAATAATCTGGCGCAGTTCTTTTGAATATTCAACAATTACGGTTGGATCCTCTTCATGCATGCGGTTCAGAGCTTCCCCCAGTTTTTCTTCATCACCTTCATTCACTGGCTTAACGGCTGTTCTGAATTTTGGCTCAGGGAAATTAATGGCCGGGAATTTCACTTCTTTACCAGCATATAGGGTCTGATTTGTTTTGGTAGCCTTAAGTTTTACGGCTGCTCCGATATCTCCTGCCACAAAAGAAGAGACTTTATCGCGTTTTTTACCGGCTGAAACATACAGTTGTGACAAACGTTCCTTGTTCGCTGTCTGTGCATTTACAAGGTCCATACCTTCCTTTACCGTACCTGAATATACCTTGAAATAATTTACTTCACCGATATGGGATTCGATGGATGTCTTAAACATAAACAGGGCCACACTCCCTGAAGCGTCAATAGCTACTTCGTTCCCATTTACATCTTTTGGGGCAGGTACTTCGTCAGGAGCTGGTGCCACATTGGTGATAAACTCCATGAGACGGGCCACGCCAAAATTCTTTTTAGCCGAAGTACAGAATACCGGGAAAATACCACGGGTGAGCAAACCGGCTTTCAGGCCTTTACGCATTTCATCCTCGGTCAGGGTTTCGTTCTCAAAGAACAGTTCCATAAGGCTTTCATCACTCTCGGCAGCTTTTTCGATGAGTTCGTTCCTGAGTTCTTCAGCCTGGTCCATTTGATCAGCCGGAATATCAGTTATCTCTGGTTTTCCGCTATCACCGCTATACTTATACATTTTCATGGTTATCAGGTCGACGACAGCATCAAAATCCTGCCCAACAGCCACAGGAAACTGGGCAGCAACCACATTTCCGCCAAAACGTTCCTTCAGCATCTCCATGGATTTTTCAAAGTTGGCCTTCTCTGAGTCTACATGGTTGATAACAAATATCTGGGGCTTTTCGAATTTTTCTGTGTAGCGGCTGTGAATTTCAGTACCTACCTCCACGCCGTTGGCAGCATTGATACACATCACGGCCAGGTCAGCAACAGAGAGGGAAGAAACCAGTCCACCAACAAAATCATCTGCTCCCGGGGTATCAAGTATGTTAATTTTTTTATTGTTGTATTCAGTATAAAGTACGGTTGAATACACTGAGTTACCGTTTTCGTGTTCTATTTCGTTATAGTCCGAAACGGTATTTTTACTCGTTACATCCCCACGGCGGTCGATAACCCCTCCAAGAAACAACATGGCCTCGGCCAGCGTTGTTTTTCCTGAGCTTGCATTCCCGCACAAAAGAATATTGTTAATTTGCTTGGTAGTATACTCTTTCATGTTGCTTATTATTAGTTATTAGACTTAAACCCTTCCGGCACCAATATACCGAAGAGTTGCAAAAGTAACAATTTTTTTATATTACGGTAAAGGATGGGGAAGAAATTGGGAGGATATATCCATGATAATCATTTATTTTTTATCCGGATTTATCCAAAAAATGCCCTCCTATTTTTTATCCAAAGGCCGACAAATATAAATACCCTGTCTGGCTTTTTCATAATCAGGTTTACATAATAATTCCCTGTAATCAGGTGGGTATTTCAGTTTTAAAAAAATTGCCTTATAAGCCTCCTTTGTCATTGAATCGTAATGTAAGATCCCTTTATCATATTGTAAATTATAGAAAAACCCTAAAAAGCAGAAAAAAAGAAACACAAGGCCAATAGCCATCTTCACTGCATATTTTTTTAATGTCAATACATTTTTTATGGCTAGCGCTAATGGAATGCTAAATACAGGATAGAATTCCACAAGTGATCGTATACTGAGGCCACCTCCATACCACCAGCTCCACCATGAGAAAAGAAAATAAAGCAGGATAACAAAAAAAACAACCACAGAGAAAAAGTAAGTTTTCATTTGTTTCCTTATAAAAAACATGCCTGATAAAGCAAAAATCATAACCGGCGTGTAGATTAGCCAGCCTTTACGGAAACTAAACAATCCGTTTATAATTTGTGGGTTATCAAAATAAAAACTCCCACCTGATACTCCATAAGTATAATAAAACCAATGTCCGGTTGCTTTCTTCCAGTATAAAAACTGAGGAAAAAGAACCAAAATACCCGTAACTACTATTAGCAGAATGTAGGGCCATTTGCTTAAAAAGAATGATATCTTATTGCCCAATGTTTTAAAGTTATAGACATTGAAAAAAATAAAAAACAACACAATAATTGCGTCAAATGGTCTTACCAGAGTTATTAACCCAGTAACAACACCAATGAAAAAACTATTCTTCCAAGATGGATGGTCATGCCACTTTAAGGCAAACCATAAAAAGAGGGTGATGAGGAAAAAGTTATGAATGTGGGGCATGGTGTTTTCCAAAGTGGCATAAAAGAGAACGTTTGTGCCTAGAGAAACAGCCAAAAGTGTAATAAAAGTGACCAGTTCACTGAAATATCTCAAGAGAATTTTACGCAGTAGGATTAAACCCAAAATAAAATACACTATTGCACCCAGTTGAAGAAAAAATTTATAAGGAGTTGAATATCCACCTGTATCATACTCCAGGATATGAGCAGAAAGATGTCCCAAACCAAAGAATGGGGAATACATGATAGCCATACCCATGGTATATCTTAAAAATCGTTTGCCTTCTTCGGTTTTATCATACCAGATAATGAAATCATGCGGGCCATCGTACTCGCCTACAAAACTCAGGGTAATGTCATCGTAGATAAATATAGCCGGCAGATAAGCATAATACGATATTACATCCCAGGAAATAACGCGGTTTTCAGCTTTATAAATCTGCCTGTGAAAATGTACAAATAAGACGAATGCCGCAACAATTATAATTGCTAGCTTAGAAAGGCTGAAGTTAAATTTAAGTTTCATTAGATTTAGATTGTTTATACTTAAGCTTTTGAAATGACACTGGTTTCATAATGAAGCAAACAAGGCCCAATAATCCACCAAAAATATAAAATACAGCAAATATTAACATAGAAAAAGCAACAGCACTTTGAGGTTGAAGACCAAACAAGCTAAATAAAAAAATCATAGCTGCTTCCCTTGTGCCTAATCCCGCAATGGAAATTGGCAGAAAAGATAAAATATTAGTAATGGAAATAAATAATATGTAGTGTTTAAAATTAAAAGTAAATCCCAGGCTGTATCCAAGCTGGCTGGCTAATAAAAAAAGAACAATATATGCCAAAAGAGTTAATATCCCGGAGAGAAACATGTTTTTAAAACTAAGCAACTTAACCGCAGAAATGTAAACAAAAACATACCGGTAAAGGTATTTCTTATACCAGGAAAACTTCAACAAGTACTGATCAAAAAATTGCACAACATTAACATGTATAACACTTACAGATAACAAAATAACAACAAATACTGCCAGGTAAAAATAGAATGGAAACTGATATAACTCCAAAAAAACCAGCGAACCAATAAGACTAAAAACCAACAAAGCCAGGATATCAAAAACACGGTCGACAATAATTCCTGAAAAGGCCTTTACAAATGAAGCACCTGTATCTTCAGACACATAAAATGCCTTTGCCACTTCTCCAATGCGCCCGGGGGTAATAAAAGCAATGAAATTTGCGCTTGTAAATGTAAGTATGGATTGCGTTAGTGGGTAGGGAATATTAAACCCATTTAAAATTGTTTTCCAACGAAGAGACTTAAAAAAATAAATTGGAATTAGTAAAAAAACTGCTACAACCAAATGTACAAACTGCAGGGATTGTATTTGCTGCCAAAGCTCCTTTAAATCAATCTTAAATAATATTATTATAAAGATTGATACTCCGATAAGATATAGCAAATACTTTCTTTTCACTCCTGACTTTTATCTGATTAATGAAAATACTATTTATAGATTTAGTTCCAGTTTATTTAACGTTTATACCACTTCATCACTTGCTTGAACCAATGTATGAAAAATCTCAGGAGGTTTCAACGGATTTGTCATTTGCCTTAACCATGTTTTCATAATTTAAAGGCTTCGTTAATATGAATGTCCGTCTGAGTGCAAACTGACGCTTAATCCATTCCGGAAGCATTTTTTCAAGCTTTTCATTTATTGCAATGGAAATTTTATTATTAAAGGGTAACAAGATGGTACTATTCTCCTTTAATACCTTCAGGTTCGCAAGTTTTATCGTTTTTAACAATACCCTCCTTCTTAAAAACCGATGCGGTCCTTCACTGTGATTAATATTAATGATGGCAGTAAGCCAATGAACCCATTCCCAAAGGACATTAGGACAAGTTAAAATCATTAATCCGTCATCAGCCAATACACGGGACAACTCCTTTGTAAAAGATTTATAATCATACACATGTTCGATTGTTTCGTAAAATCCAACAAAATCGAAAGACTTATCCTCAAATGGCAGGGGTAAATCTGTCACTAATAAAGACTGGTATGAGAGACCTGTGTGCTGCAGTCGATGATCCGCCAATGAGGCCAGATATTCTGAAAAATCAACGCAAACTGCTTTTTCCAATTTTCCCTTCTGATGCCAAAAAAGACTTCCCTTTCCACTTCGTGCCTGAATATCAAGATAATTGTATTTGTCTTTCCTCAGATATGGACGAATAAGCTGATATGAATTGGTGAATCGACGATAATACGTATATAGCTGCTCATTTACCTCGTCGTAATCTTCCACGGTGTCCCAGAATGCTCCCACTTCGCTCAGGGACCAGGGACGTTTGGTATAATAATGATATTCTTCTCTGAGACGCTTAAAAACTCCTTTCAATGTAAAATAGTATTGTTTACCTGGTTTAGTATGCATGCCCATTATGTTAGTCGAAACACTTGATCTTTAATCCCTTTTCTTTTCGTTGGTTTAGAGACAGATTTCCAACCTATACGTATTTTATTAAATACATAACCGATAACATTCACAGGAATATATCTTACCAGTGTACGGGCCATTCTGTTCTGACAGAGCAGAAATACACCCCAAATGAAAATTTCAACAAAATACCTTGAAACACTTATCTTTTCAGGCACATATCCGTAATCAGGACAATGCCGAAAGAACAGCTTTCTAAATTTTATACGGATAAAAGCCCCTCGCTTCTTGAAGTCGAACATGTGTCCGTGCATGTCGAGCACATCTGCCGGTTCCAGCTTTTCTGCATTTATGGATGCATCAGTTTTTAATTGATCAAATATCTCCCTGCCTTTACTGGAACGAATCACTACAACAGAAAAACCTTTCCGTTCTTTTTCAAAGGCAGGATGCCAGGCGTCACCTACCGAAATATCCGCAAGTTCGTTGGAAAAATCGACTGATAACAAGGAATGCCTTGTTGCATAAAAAGGTAGAAGATAATTATAATAGAACTTTTCTGCTTTAAACACACGATGGTCTTTTGTGACGATTTTAAGATATCCGGGCCATTCGCCTGCCCGATAATCCAGAGATTTAATGGCGTCAAGGTTTTTCACTCCATTTGACCGTATAAAACTATGCACAGCCCTAACTGTCATGTTTATACCCACATAAGGTCCGATTAAATAAGCGATATTTTTTACTGATGGATGTTCCTTCTTTTGTAAATATCTAATTGAAGCTAGCTGATCCGGCAAACCGACCATTGCCAGTGTACCTTTGTGCTTTGCAGTATCTTTAAGAATCAGGTTAACCGGCACCGGTTGATAGATACTCTGAGCAGATTCAAGGATTTCTGCTTTTGTACCTGCAATATATACTTTAGGGTTCCAGGGCTTTTCTTCGTCCATTTTACAAACAATTGCACCCTGTATTTTTCCTGATTCTAAGAGATGAATCAACACATGTGAAAGGATTCCGGCTGAAGCCCCCTGTCTTCGAATGCTTTCATCATTGGAATAGGCGATATATCCTTCCAGATAGGGGCCAATCATAAAATTATCAGGAAGGCTCTTCTGAACCTGTAAAAAAAGTTCCGGATAATTCAAGCCTTTACCCGGGCAAGCATCGTAGACAATATTTTCAATTATTCCATCGCCCTCTATTTTGGGAATTATCCCTTCATCATCTGATGCAATCCCAAGCTTGCCCTGGGCTAAAGCTATACACGTTCCACAATGTGTACATAATCCCTGATTAACTACTGATTTAATAAGCTTTTCGCCTTGCAAACTCATATCTTTATTCAGAATAAGAATCCACTGTTTTCTTATAATAGTTTTGTGTCCGGTGGTTTATTAATTCGGCAATCAATGCCAAAAGCATGATTTGAAGTGACGTCATAATAATCACAATTGTACTGGTATCTGCAAATCTACCCAGGACAAGATATGAGAATACCGCCCAAAACATTCCTAATAGGAACACAAAAATCCCGAAGGGCACAAAAATCTTTAAGGGAGCAATATAAAGCCCTATTTTGAGTATCAATTTCAAAAAACGCAAAGTATCGCGAATCGGTTGTATCTTTGATTTTCCTTCACGGCAATAATATTCAATTGGCACGAAAGCTACATCAAAACCACCAGTCAACATTCCTAGCGTAATTGTAGTTGTAAGGGAGAAACCATCAGGAATAATAGGTAAAAATGGAATGAAAGAGTTTTTTCGAAACAAACGTAACCCAGAATTGATATCCGGTATATCCTCCTTTGCAATATAATTTGCCAGTTTTAATATCATCCATTTTGCCGGTTTGGTCTTCCGAGGTAAACTCTTAAACGCCCGTGCCCCAATCACCATGTCGTATGTTCCCAGCTCATGATATAACTCTGGTATTTTATGATTTGGATATGTACCATCTGCATCTGTAATAGCAATGCTGGTATATTTTGAATGTTTTACCCCTGTCTTCAATGAAGCACCATATCCTTTATTAACTGAATGTGTAATCACTCTAACATCAGCCGAATCTCTTCTTCCATTTAACAGTTCTGTTGTTCCGTCGGTAGAACCATCGTTAATGACAATGATCTCAAAATTGATAGATGAAGACTCCATCACACTGGAAATGTTATCCAATGTGGATTCTATGGATCCTTTTTCGTTGTATACAGGTATTAGAATGCTTAACCCATCCATTATGTAAATTCTAATTAGTGGAACAAAACTATAAATATTTTACTGATTTGGTTGCATTCATTTTTAAAAACCATATTCCATAAAGCTAGCCTGCTCCGCTCATTAAAGAATAATACCTGGATATCCTTACTTAATAATATAATTATTTAATTTGTGCTGTTTTTAAATAACTAAGGTGTATTAAATGGTATTTAGCAGTGTTATATTTCTTTTCTATTTTTTACCGCTCTTTCTGATTCTATATTATCTAAGCCCGGAAAAAATAAAAAATGTTATCGTTTTGATATTTAGCGTGTTGTTTTACGCCTGGGGTGCGCCTAAATTTATTTTTCTCGTCCTTGCTTCAATGACAGCAAACTATTATTTGGTTGATGCCATGCACCGGACAAATCAAAGAAAATCAAAAAAAATACTGCTCATATTTTCACTTTTCATCAATGTAGGGATTCTTGCATATTTTAAATATTTCAATTTTTTTATAGATAATTTGAACAGCATTCTTGAAATATCTGGTGCCAATAAAATACATTGGACAAATGTGGCCCTGCCGGTTGGTATTTCATTTTTCACATTTCAATCCATCACGTATTCTGTGGATGTATACCGGAATATTCATAAGCCCCTTCATAAACTATCGGATTATCTAGTGTATATTCTGATGTTTCCACAATTAATCGCCGGTCCCATCATTCGGTTTAACTCCATTGCGGATCAGATAATAAACAGGAAAAACAATGAAACGCTGCTAAACAGAATTCTCGGGTTTCAACGGTTTTGCATCGGGCTGGCAAAAAAAGCCCTCATTGCCAACAGTGTTGGTGAGGGTGTAGATGCCTTATATTCCATACCACCCGATGAGATATCCACCTTGGCTGCCTGGATGGCTTCACTTGGCTATGCCATGCAGATATATTTTGATTTCAGCGGATATTCGGATATGGCCATTGGCATTGGCCGGATGATTGGGTTTACTTTTCCTGAAAACTTTAATAATCCTTACCGTTCGCGCAGCATCACCGAATTCTGGCGCAGATGGCACATTACACTCGGCAGGTGGATGAAAGATTACCTATACATACCGCTTGGAGGTAACCGGGTAACACCGGCTAAGTTATATCTTAATCTGTGGATTGTATTTCTGATTAGTGGATTGTGGCATGGGGCATCCTGGAATTTCATCATCTGGGGTGCTTTTCATGGATTATTTCTCATTCTTGACCGATTGTTTTTATTAAAAATACTCGATAAAAGCGGTAAATCTATCAGCATCGCTTTTACATTTTTTGTAACACTTGTGGGGTGGGTTTTTTTCAGAGTGGAGGAATTACGCAGTGCGGTAACCTATATTAAACAAATGTTTTCATTTTCGGGCAACAGCTTTAATCTAACAAACAAGAACGAATTTTTATTCAGCCTGGGCATTGCTGTTATATTTTCTTTTATAACCCTTTTTAAATTAGGGGAAAAAGCCGAACATTATTTCTATTATAAGTCAGATTATAAAAGCGGACAACTCTTATCGAATATACTTATGTCTGTCATCCTGTTAACGCTGTCAGCCAGCTATATAGTATCATCAGGCTTTAATCCCTTTATATATTTCAGATTTTAGTATAAATGGAAAGGAAACAAAACACATATAAAATCCTGTTTGCTGTAATCATCATCGTTTTGGTGTTACCGGCAATACAGGGAGAATTTAAAGTATTTAAACCTAACAACCTAAAAGGCTATTTTGTAAGTACACAAAAAGATACGCTATCGCTGGGTGAATGGCTCGCTGGCAATTACCAAAACAACCTGACCGAGGTAACAAAAGATAATATCGGATTCCGGCCCTTTTTAATCCGCTTGCACAACCAAATTCAGTATTCACTTTTTGGAAAAGTAAGTGCAGCCGGGGTGGTAGTCGGTAAAGAAAACTACCTGTACGAAATGAATTATATTAAAGCCTATAATGGCACTGATTTTTTGGGCAAAGATTCCATCAAAATCAAAGTTGATAAACTTGCTGTTATCCGCGATTCCCTGAAAAAACACGGCATTGATATTATCGTTGGACTGGCAGCAGGTAAGGGATCGTTTTATCCTGAATATTTTCCGGAGGAATACCAGAACCAAAAGGCAAAAATTACAAATCAACAGTATTTCAAGAAACTGGCTATGGAAAACAATATTCCATGCATCGACTTTAATTTATGGTTTGTAAATGCCAAAGATACATCAAGGTATATGCTTTATCCCAAATACGGCATACACTGGAGTTATTATGGAATGGTTAAAGTAGCTGATTCACTAATCAGATATGTTGAAGATTTAAGAAATACCAATTTGATAAACTTAGAAATCACAGATATTGAAATCACCGGCGATATAAAAAAAGGGGATTACGATATCGGTCATAGTTTAAACCTGCTGTATCAATTGCCTTCGCCAAAAATGGCTTATCCAAAATTCCGATGGAGTCCTGATTCAACGGCTACAAAACCTAAAGTATTGGTTATTGGTGATAGCTTCTATTGGGGACTGTATAACATGGGGTTACCAACAAATAGTTTTGATACAGGTGGCTTTTGGTACTACTTTAGACAGGCATACCCTGAAAACAAGCCGGTAAAACAAATGAATATTAAGGAAAAAATACTTGAACAAGACATTATTATATTACTTGGCACTGAAGCAACCTTTGATCGCTACCCTTATGGGTTTATTGAGAACACTTATAACGCTTTAATGTCCCCATAAAAGGGAATAAGCACCCAATCAGTACTTCATATTTTCTGATTTCAGGATTTCTTCGATAATATATATCGGCCGTTGCTTACTCTCATTAAAATTGTAGCCAATGTAAACTCCAATAATCCCGATCAGAAAAAATTGTATAGCAAAGCCCATGCTTATCAAAACTACAAGTGTTGTGTACCCTGCCGGTGTCTCACCGGTAAGCTTCATAATGAGTGAATAAATGCCAACTCCAAATGAAAATAATGCAAACAATATCCCAATTATTAATCCCAAATGTAAAGGTAATTTGGAGAAGGAAACAATGGCATCAAAAGACAGCACCAATAATTTATAAAAGGAATATTTTGTTTTGCCGGAATTTCTTGAGGGAGAATTAAATGACAATGTGGTCTGTTTAAAACCTATAAACTGAAGAATACCACGAATGAATCTTGTTCGCTCTCTGAAATTACCCTTCAAAATATTGCATATTTTCTTTGAAATCAGAAAAAAATCACTTGCATTCTTTTCAAACCTAATCGGAGAAATTTTATTGAGTAAAGAATAAAAAACAGCTGAAGTTACTTTTTTATATAGTCCGCCATCCTCGCGATTTTCCCTAATCATACGAATAATATCAAAGCCTTTTTCATATTCACTTATTATTTTGGGGATCAAATCGGGCGGATGTTGCAGATCTGCATCCATACAAATTACCGCATCTGCATTTGTATGATCAATTCCGGCCAACATTGCTGCTTCATGACCATAATTCCGGGAAAACCCAAGATATACAACATTTGTATTCGATTCAACCAGGCTTTTGATAATTGATTCACTTTTATCTGTACTTCCATCATTGACAAAAATGAACTCGAAAGAGTATCTTTCAAAGCCTTGAATAGCAAATTGAAGTTGCTCCCAGAGATTCATTATAGTACCCTCTTCGTTTAGCACAGATATTACTATGACAATGTTTGGCTTTGCCGGATCACTGGAAATCTGGTCCTTCATATTTTATCAGTCTTCGGTTTGTCCTGTTAAATCTAAATGGATTCACAATGCATATCACATAATCATCAGGGCAGGGTATTATTTTCTTTACCTCCCCGAATTTATCCTCCACCTCATTAATTTTTTCTGATGATACAAAAACAAAGTTAAATTCCGGATCACCAAATTTCCCTCTTCCGGTTTTGTAAAACCAGTTTTTATTGGTTGCATGATAATACGCATCATAATTGGGATAAACGGCATACATCCTGAGATTATTTTTGGAAAACATGGTATTGAATTTTGCTTCCCAGTAATGAGCTACCCCATACTGGATATTTTCTTCCTTCATTGCATTATCAAGGCATTGAGTAGTTTCAGGATAATAGTTAAAATAATTTTTCAAGCCGTCCTTGATGTCTGTTGACCAGATTAGCTTAACACCTAACACAACAATGAGTAAAAACACACCGGCATGGGTTCCAAGCAAAACCTTCTTATTTGATAATACTCGCTTGCTGTAAAATAAATAAAACCCATAGAGCATCATCAACATGTATAAGGCGTATATATTATATCGTAATAAGGAAATAGCTATATAACTTCCGTTTATTAATGGCGTCAGCAATGTAATCCAGGTATTTGCAAATGCAAAGAATATAAATACCATAGGTATAAGATGATTGTTTTGCCATGTATTTGATTTCACTACTAATGCCCTGGCTCCTTTAAAAAATAACCCGGTTATTATTATTAAAGAGATAATTGAAAGCACATTTATTATTCCTCGCATATCCATTGCCTTAAGGTAACCAATATGCTGTTGAAAGAAAATGGCAAATGAGCCTCCTATATTGGAAAAATTAAACATTTTCCATGCAGTATCCATCACTCTAATGGCGTGACTGTTATCTACTATTTTAAATATACCCAATCCTATAAACGTTAATAATAACACGCTTGATAAGATTTTTAAGGTCCGCATTCCAGATAAGGATCGGAATAACAGGAGTAAAACAAACAAAACCGGAAAAGTGTATTGTACAATAAACAGTCTATCGGACAAAGTTGCAAGTGAACCAAGGATAATAAGCCAAATCAAAAACATTCCTTTGCTGGTTTTAATATAATAAATTGTTAATACCAGGCAAGCTAATGCCATAACGAATGATCCAAGATGGTAGGCACTAAGTAAAATGTATGAAGTGTAAATAAAATCTCCACTGATTAACCTTACCAACAAAAATGCGTCTAAGAAAAGGATTGAAATGGTCGCATAAAAAACTGCATCATGCTTTGATAAAGCACTATAAAGCAAATAGATCAAATAAATAATAAGGGAATATTGAATAATGCTAAAGAGAAATGTAGCTGTTTTGAAATCCTGGAAAACACCATTTAGAATAAAATACAAGAGCATATCCGGGAAAAAGTTTGGTGCAGCGTTGATATTCCATCCCCCCACTCCTGTCTTATCCAAAAAAATATCCTTATAAATGGATTGCAAATATAACGCATCCGAACTAAAGAAGACTTTCAACTGCTGCTCCTCCATTCCGGCAAAAACTAATACTACACACACCAAACTAAAAATTATAGCTAATACAAAGTTTGTTTTTTGGAAAAACTGTTTAATAGGTATTTTATCCATGCACAAAGGTTTAAAAATTAGTTATTTATTGTGTCGCCTAAGAGCAAATTGCGAATTTATGTAATGATATTTGGATGAGTCCGCTATTTCTTCATTATTCAGATATTTGAGGAAATAAATGGCTTCAGAATTATCTTGTAAAACCTCTTTCCGTATTTCAGTTTCAAAACCACCTCCTTTCCAAATAACCGGAAAAACATGGCTGTCAGCCTCATAGTTTTCCAATACTACAACATCAGGTCGTTCAGCATTGATGTAGTTTTCAAAATGAGGCATTACCCAGTTGTTTGATGTGTTTTCAGGAATAACAAGAGCATTGGTTGGTAAAACATCTACCAATTTAATTAATTCATTCACATAGGTACCATTTAAATTAGTTTGTACCCTGTTATAATAATTAACTAAAAATAAAGACACAATGCCTGCTGCAACAACATTAAATATAAAAATATGACGGGGTAACGAAGCAGATAACATCCAGCATAAAAAGAAGATGTACATCGGAATACCAAACCGGTTGTTAAAAAAACCGGCCAAACCAGGAACCTCATTGGGTATCAACATGGTTAACACGAACAAAACAACTGCTAAATACAGAAAGATATCATACCATTCAAAAACATTCTTTGCTTTAATCCTATGTTTTAGAATTGAGTATGCTCCCAATAAATATCCTGTGAAAAGCAAAAACGTAATGCTGCTTTCAAAAGGTCTGTTATAAACAATAACAGGACGTGTATGTAAAATAAAATCTACAATAAAAACCAAGTTCTTATTAAGGAAGAGGGATATTTCCGCACCTGTTTTTCCGATGAAATACTGTAATCCGAAAAAAAATAATGCTACCAGATGGACCAAAAAAATTCGAGAATATAAAAACAATATCCTCTTGATACTCTCCGGCTCTTTAAAGAGAAACCAACCTCGAATTAAGGCATAAAACACCAGGAACAAACCATAGACTGAAAACACAAAAGCATGGGTGAAAAATAATACTAGTGCCAGTGCGGCAATGGAAAAACTGTTTATCCATGTTTTATATGGATCAGGTTTTTTATGGAAAGCAAGCAGCAATATCAGCAAACAAATTCCCAGAGAAAAATTATAGAAACCAAGGGCAAAAAGAAAAGTATAAATAAATGGGGTAACTATTATGGTTTTTAGCCAGGCATGTTCCTGGTCTTTAAAAAACTGATAAACGGACACTACAAACAAAACAATGTAGAACATGTAAAATACTTTCTCTGCTAACCATGCGGGAAAGATAAATAAGGCAAGGGCAAGTATAATATGATCCAGCCAGTTGGAAAAATTCTGCGTATTCCATTCAAAAAAATGATGAAAATGCTCATTCCCCAATAACAAATGTTGCATTATCCTGGCATTGTATAGATGCGCAGGACCATCCATGGAAACAAAGTATCTGTGTATCCACAAAGGTGAGCTAATCAATATAAAATACACCAGAATCAGGATGTAACGGAAAGATTTAGTTCTTAAACGATATTGCATGGAATTTTCTTTAAGGCAATAAAAGTATAAAAAATTGTTTTTATAAATATCTGAGATTTTTTTCATATTTTAACCGGGCTCTGTTAAAAAATGAAAATATAGTAATGTTGAATGACACCAATGGTCTGGCCAATATAACTTTCAATAAATACAATACCATAATATTAAGCCAGACGTTCGAAAGATACACGGATCCCAAAGGAAGACTAAAGGCTTTTTTAGATAGCACTTATATTCCTTTGGAATCAACCAAGGACTTTGATGGTGTTACTATAACTTTATATGAAAATCCTGATGCAGATACAACACAACAAATTGTTATCAAATCAGTACAGGAAATAAAAATCGAAGAAGCAAAACAACGGATTCTGGAAAATAAAAAGTGGATGAACCAAATTAAGGAAAAAGCAGCTGAAAGACAAATCTCTGTAGACTCTATGCTCTATCTCGATGCCATTTGGTATGTTGAACGTGCCAATTAATAATCCACTACAGATAACCTGAGCAAAATATTCATCTCACACCGAAATCCTCCCCTTAATATGCGGGTGCGGATCGTAATCGCTCAGGGTGAAATCATCGTATGTAAAATCCAGGATATGCTCTACATCCGGATTGAGTGTCATGGTAGGTAGCTTCCGCGGTTCGCGGGTGAGTTGAAGTTTTACCTGCTCCAGGTGATTGGTGTAGATGTGTGCATCACCCAGGGTGTGGATAAACTCACCGGGTTGTAAATTGGTGGTACGGGCCATCATCATCAGCAATAAAGCGTAAGAGGCAATATTAAACGGTACACCAAGGAAAATATCGGCACTGCGCTGGTAAAGCTGACAAGAGAGCTTGCCTTCGGCCACATAAAACTGAAACAGGATGTGGCAGGGCGGCAGGGCCATGTTTTCCAGTTCGCTTACGTTCCAGGCGCTCACAATATGCCGGCGCGAGTCGGGAGTGTTTTTGATGGAATCAATCACCATTTTTATCTGGTCAATGGCACCTCCGTCAGGTGTTGGCCACGAACGCCACTGGTAACCATATATTGGGCCCAGTTCGCCGTCTTCGCGGGCCCATTCGTTCCATATCCGTACCCCATTTTCCCGAAGGTACAGTACATTGGTGGAACCTTTTAAAAACCAAAGCAATTCATGGATGATGGATTTCAGGTGAAGCTTTTTGGTGGTAAGCAGCGGAAAACCATCTTCGAGATTAAAACGCATCTGATAACCAAATGTACTGATGGTACCTGTGCCGGTCCGGTCCTCTTTCTTAACACCATGAGTTATTACATGATCCAACAAATCGAGATATTGCTTCATCCGTAAATTGTTTATTTAAATTAGGATGTAAAAATAGGTAATTCAATCGTGGCAGTAAAAATTGATTTTCAACAGAAGATTAACAAAATCCCTGCTAAAACCAAAACAATTTTGAAATGATGTGTGATGTAACCCAATTCGGCTCCAGCAGGGATTTATTGTTTAACAAACCCATGATTTTCTTTTCAGTACGATGATACCAAAAGGTATTCGCTTTAATGGTTTGTAATACATAAATATTTTAAATTTTGCTTAAAGGCGGTAGCGCAAGTTCCATCAATAAACGTTTAACTGTTTTAAATGTTTATTTGCGGCTCAAGTTTGTTTGATTTGGCAGGAGATAAACCTTACATTTTTTGAAGCCTGTTAAATAAACTTTTAGTTTAAACAGAAAATTAACTTGCTTCAAAAACATCAAGAAAAATTACCTTCACCACAAAATATTTATCTTTATCCATAATTTTTGTGTAATAACACCTTAAACCTAAAAAACGTACTGAGTTTGAAAAACATTGGTCGATACATTGTCATTGCCCTGGTAATTGCAGCCATTGGTTTTATTCTATGGTATTTTAAAAATATTGTAGTTTACATCCTTATTTCAGCCATTCTGTCATTGATTGGCCGCCCGATAGTAGAGATGCTTGGCCGAATCCGTGTTAAAAACATTACCATCCCAAACGGAATCCGGGCATTGCTGGCTTTGATCTTTCTCTGGTTTATCTTTGGCTTATTCATCCGGATATTCATTCCGCTGGTGGCCAATCAGGCCAACGAATTATCCACCATTGATGTGGAGCTGGTAATAAATAACCTGGAACGTCCTGTTGAAAAAGCATCTGAGCTTTACGAAAAATATTCATTGGGTACACAAGAAGATGAATCCCTGGAAATCAGGCTTCAAAATTACCTGATGTCAGTGTTGAATTTTTCGTTTGTAAGCAACTTATTTGGTTCTATAGCGGGAATTCTAGGTAACATCTTTATTGCTGTGTTCTCCATTTCATTTATCACTTTTTTCTTTTTAAAAGACAGCCGGATGTTCTCAAATTCCATTTTGCTTTTTATCCCTACAAAATATGAAAACGGTGTCTCCCGGGCATTGCATTCCAGCCACAAGTTATTGCGAAGGTATTTCCTCGGCATAGCTTTTCAGATAACAGGCATCATTATTCTAGTAACAACCGGACTTACAATCATTGGCATCGAATTTCGTGACGGGCTGGTCATCGGTCTTGTAGCAGGACTTCTGAATATTATTCCCTACATTGGGCCGGTGATGGGTACCATTTTAGGTACTTTGCTTGGTGCAGCAACAAACCTGCACCTGCCATTTGTTGCTGAACTGCTTCCGCTAATGGGGTATATGGTCATTGTATTTATCAGTGTTCAGGTAATTGACAATACCTTATTTCAACCGCTGATCTATTCATCCAGTGTAAATGCCCACCCCCTGGAAATTTTTCTGGTTATCATGATGGCTGGCAGTATGGCAGGCATTACAGGAATGATTTTGGCTATTCCTGCATACACTATTTTACGGGTATTTGGCAAAGAATTTTTCAATCATTTAAAACTTGTTAAAAAATTGACGGAAAAAATTGACTAGAAACCTCTAGCAATTAATATATTTACGGGAATTTGCAAATTACATGATGAATAAAGCAATATCAACCGTCTATGTTTTGTTAATAACCTGCAGCATCCTGCACGGCCAAACTGCTGATTTTACTGCAGATACTCTAATCGGTTGTGATTCTCTTACCGTACAATTTACGGATTTATCTTCCGGCGCTTTAACCTGGGAATGGGATTTTAATGACGATGGCATTACAGATTCACAGGAACAAAATCCTGTTTATACCTTTTCAGAAGGAGGACAGTATTCCATAACCCTGCGGATTAACAATAGCATTTCACATACAAAAACCAATTATATTTCAGTACTGGCTGTGGATTCGGTATTCTGGTTTAATGATACCCTTGATTTATCAATGCTCACATACGTATTTCGGAATTCGGTGCAGATAGGTGAGCCAGCAATCGACTACCAACGCACATGGACTTTCAGCGACAATACTACAGCAAGCGGACGCACGGTAATGCATCAGTTTCCTGACACGGGGTTATATCAGGTTGAGCTTAACATTATACCTGTTGATTTGCCACAATGTGCCACTTCGTATTCAAAGAGCCTTGAAGTAAGAGATGAAATATATATCCCCAATGTATTTACCCCAAATGGCGATGGTTTAAATGATTATTTTATAGTGGAATACAATGGCACCTCCCGGCTAAATTTCCATGTTTACAGCCGTTATGGAAACCTGGTTTATAAACTCTCAGCACCTCTAATTACCTGGGATGGCAATAACCTTTCAGGGAATGAAGTGAATCCGGGTGTGTATTATTTTGTACTATCGTCTGATGATGGGGAGGTAAATAAATCAGGATTTATACATCTTTTTAGATAAGAAATTTCAAAAAACCATTTTTTAATCCTAACATTTCCAACTTCTTTTCAGAGCCTTTGATTTGCAATTACACCTTTATCTTTTAAATCCATTATAAATAAAACATAGCATCACTTTTAGGTTTCTTTATTGGTTATCTTTGGAAATGTTACAAAAGGATACCAATGATTTTTTACATTATATAAATAATGCTATTTTTATTGACTATAAAAATTTCACCTTAAGTACCTTGGGATGGCTAAAAAATTTTTGTTCTCCGGCATTTCAACAGCGCTAATCTTATTTTTCACCTTAAATTCATTGCTTGCAGCTTCGGCAAACCATCCTGAAAAAAACCAAAAGTTAGGTTACAAAGAAAAAAAACGGGCTGAACGGCTGTTCTATGGTCTCATCCGGATTAATAATGAAGACCCTGTTGATTGTGCCAGTTGCCATAATACCGGTTATATCGACACCCTAAACTGGAATCCTTCGGCTTATGCCATTGCAAAATCATCTGGGGATATTGACAGTGCTGCTTTTGCCAATCTGTTGCTTAATCCCGGTGGGAATAAAATGCAGGAGGCCCATGCAGGAATTAACCTGCCTGCCGAAGATATCGTATTGCTGCAGGCATTTCTGAGAGAATTTAAAGAAACCGGGCCAATTGAAAAAAAACCATCCATTGATAAATTGATCTTCTTTATTGGTATGATATTGTTAATCATCCTGTCAGTAGTTGATCTTACCATAACAAAAAAAATCCGTTTCCGGGCGCTGCACCTGGTCATTCTTATTGGCGCCACTTTTTTTGCTGTTGAGCTGGTAGCAAAAGAAGCTATTGCCCTTGGGCGTTCAGAGGGCTACGCACCCCTTCAGCCTGTTAAGTTTTCACATAAGGTACATGCCGGCATGAATCAAACCGACTGCCTTTATTGCCACAATACCGCTGAATTTTCCAAATCAGCAGGCATTCCTTCTGTTAATGTATGTATGAACTGCCATATTGTTGTTCGCGAAGGTACCAACTCTGGAAAATTTGAAATAAATAAAATCATAGCAGCCAATGATAGCGGAGTGCCCCTGGAATGGGTACAGGTTCACCGCATGCCTGATCATGTGTTTTTCAGTCATGCCCAACATGTGGGGGCAGGTAAACTTGATTGTGCTGAATGTCACGGAACAGTAGAGGAAATGGATGTGCTCCATCAGGTTAATGATATGAGCATGGGATGGTGCCTTGACTGCCATCGGACACAGGGCGTTCAGTTTCTTGATAATGAATACTATAAAACCTTTGAAGAATTTCACAAGGATATTGCCAGTGGAGCTATTGATTCGGTTACTGTTGAACAAATAGGTGGCACTGAATGCATGAAATGTCATTATTAAAGACTGTAACCTTCAACTGGCAAACGCTGACAGATTAAAATATACACGGATGAAAGAATACTGGAAAAGTCTAGAAGAAAAAAACGGAATTTCCATTGCTGACAAAACTCCTCAGAAGAGCCCTCACGATATTTCCTTAATGGATTTGCTTGATCGGAAAACGAATGCATCCAGGCGAAACTTTTTAAAATTTTTCGGGTACAGCATCGGCACAGCAGCCATAGCCGCCAGTTGTGAGCGCCCGGTCACAAAAGCTATTCCCTATTTGGTAAAGCCCGAGGAAGTCATTCCGGGAAAAGCCAACTATTATGCATCGACTTTCTTTGATGGCCTGGAGTACAACAGCATCCTTGTTAAAGTACGTGATGGCAGACCAATAAAAATTGAAGGCAACGATCTCTCACCCATATCAAAAGGCAGTACCACAGCCAATGTGCAGGCATCGGTGTTAAGCCTTTATGACGACAGCCGGCAAAAAAATCCAACAATTAATAAAACCGAAACTGATTGGGAAACCATTGATAAGGAAATTCTTTCTGAATTAAATAATATCTCAAACCGGCAGGGACGAATTGTACTGCTTACTCCTACCATCATCAGCCCTTCGACACATAAGGTTATCAATACATTTTTAGCCCGGTATAATGGGGCTGAGCACATTGTTTATGATTCAAGCTCATATTCCGGTATGCTCGATGCCAATCAGCTATGTTTTGGTAAACGGATTGTCCCTGCCTATTCATTTGATAAGGCTGAGCTAATTGTAAGTGTTGGGGCCGATTTTCTGGGAACCTGGCTTTCACCGCTGGAATTCACAAAACAATACAGTAAAGCCCGCAGAATTACAGACACAAGAAAAACCATGGCCCGGCATATACAAATTGAAACGGGCATGTCATTAACCGGTACCAATGCAGATCAGCGGATACCGGTTAAACCCTCAGCAGTTGGGGCAATTCTGGGAACAATCTACAATCAACTGGCCTCTCAACTGGGTGAAGGCAGGGTAAATATTCCCGAATGCAAGCTGGATGTTACCCCAATTGTAAATGAACTTTTGCAGCATAGAAACCGCTCGTTGATTGTTTCGGGTTCTAACGATCCGTTTATCCAGGTTTTGGTTAACGGCATAAACACCCTTCTGGGCAATTATGGAAATACCATTGATCTTGAAAATCCAATCCATTACCGTTCAGGCGATGATTCAAAAATGAATGCCCTGCTTAACGATATGGAAGCCGGAAGCATCGATGCCTTACTAACCTATGATGTTAATCCGGTTTACGACCACCCTCAGGCTGCGTTATTTGCAAACAGTCTGTCCAAAGTAGGCCTAACAGTATCACTCAGCGGAGTTACAGATGAAACCACAGAGTTGATGCAATACGTTTGTCCTGATCATCATTACCTGGAATCGTGGAATGATGCCCACCCAAAAAAAGGGCACTACAGCCTGGCACAGCCTGCTATACGGAAAATATTCAAAACCCGGCAGTTTCAGGATACCTTGCTTACCTGGTCGGGTGAATCCATGCCGTACCTTGATTTTATAAAACAGTACTGGAAAGAGAATATTTATCCTGAAACCGGTAGTTCAGAACCGTTCGAGCGATTCTGGGATCAATCATTGCATGACGGCGTTGTGATGATAACACCCCCTGTTTCAGCCCAACCACAATTTATTAAAGGCGCACTTGAGATGGCTGCCAGGACCATTGACAGTCCACAAAAAGAAGGAATTGAACTGGAACTTTACGAAAGTGTGGCTTTGCGCAATGGCAAGCATGCCAACAATCCCTGGCTCCAGGAAATGCCGGACCCGGTATCAAAAGTTACCTGGGACAATTATCTGGCGGTATCACCACGTTTTGCAGAAGAGAACGGACTGGAGCATGGCGATGTGGTAACAATCAATGATACTCTTGAAGCACCTGTAATCCTTCAGCCTGGACAGGCTTACAATACATTCTCGCTTGCCCTTGGGTATGGCAGAAAAGTAGCCGGCAAAGTAGCTGTGGGCGTAGGTGTCAATGCTAATCCGTTAAGCAAGGTTACGGATGGATACCGGAAAAACTACAGTACCTCCATAACCTGGGAAAAAACCGGCTCTGACTTTCAGCTTGCCCAAACCCAAACCCATCATTCTATGGAGGGCAGGGCCCTGGTCCGCGAAACCACGCTGGAGAAATACCTTGAGGACCCGGCCTCAGGAAATGAAATGCATGAAAAAATAAAGCACCATCATACAAGCCTGTATCCTGAAAGGGAGTTCAAAGGACATCACTGGGGCATGGCCATTGATCTGAGTTCATGTACCGGATGTAGTGCCTGCCTTATTTCCTGTAGCGCTGAAAACAATGTGCCGGTAGTAGGTAAAAATGAAGTAGCACGTGCACATGAAATGCATTGGATCAGGCTTGACCGTTACTACTCTGGCGATCCTGAAAATCCCGAGGTACTCCGTCAGCCGGTAATGTGCCAGCATTGTGATAATGCCCCCTGTGAGAATGTTTGTCCTGTGGCTGCCACCAACAGCAGTTCAGAAGGCATCAACCAGATGGCATATAACAGGTGTATCGGCACACGATATTGCAACAATAACTGTCCGTATAAGGTAAGAAGATTTAACTTTTACGATTATACAAATGCCGATGCCTTACCCGGCAATACCCTTGATCCTTCAGGAATGACAATGGATTTAAAACAGTTGGTACTCAATCCGGATGTCACAGTCAGGGCTAAAGGGGTAATTGAAAAATGCTCATTCTGTGTACAACGCATACAGGCCCATAAACTAAATGCAAAACTTGAAAACAGAACATTAAAAGATGGAGAAATAAAAACAGCATGCCAGCAGGCCTGCCCTGCTGATGCAATTGTTTTTGGTGACCTGAAGGATGAAAACAGCAGGGTTTCGAAGCTTTTTAATAACCCCCGGAACTATCATCTGCTTGAAGAAATACATACACTGCCTTCGGTAGGCTATTTAACAAAAATCAGAAACAAAACAGAAGAAGTTTAATCTACTGAAAAATAATACTAAATGTACGTATCTCCAGCAAGAGGGCCACTAATTAAAGGCGAAAAGTCGTATCATCAGATTACTGAGGATATTTACCGCCCCATTACCATCAAGCCTGGTAAATTCTGGTATTTAGGGATGACACTGTCAACCCTGGCATTGTTAGGGTTTGTATTTACAGTTGTATATACTGTCTGGTGGGGTATCGGAACCTGGGGTGTAAATAAAACCATCGGTTGGGGTTGGGGTATTACCAACTTTGTTTGGTGGGTTGGTATCGGCCATGCCGGTACATTCATCTCAGCCATTTTATTATTATTCCGTCAAAAATGGCGCACCAGCATTAACCGGTCTGCTGAAGCCATGACAATTTTTGCCGTGATGTGTGCCGGACAGTTTCCATTGATTCACATGGGACGGTTGTTGTTGGGTTTTTTCATCCTCCCCTATCCAAATACCCGGCAGGTTTGGGTAAACTTTAACTCTCCCCTGCTTTGGGATGTTTTTGCCATCACCGTTTACCTTCTTGTTTCATTGGTGTTCTGGTACATGGGGCTAATCCCGGATATCGGTACCATCCGCGACAAGGTGAAATCAAAAATATCAAAATGGATATACGGCATTTTAAGTTTTGGATGGACAGGCTCGGCCAGACACTGGCAACGGCATGAATCCATGAGCCTGATTCTGGCAGGATTGGCTGCTCCGCTTGTGCTTTCGGTACACACCATCGTAAGTTTCGACTTTGCCACCTCGGTGATACCCGGTTGGCATACCACCATTTTCCCACCCTATTTTGTTTCCGGGGCTGTATTCTCAGGGTTTGCCATGGTGCAAACCTTGTTGATTGTTGCCCGCAAATCCATGAAACTTGAAGATTACATTACGATAAACCACATCGAATCAATGAATAAAATCATCATAGCAACAGGTTCTATTGTGGGTATCGCTTATATTACAGAGCTCTTTATGGCCTGGTATTCCGGGGTTGAATATGAGCAATATGCATTCATGAACCGGGCATTTGGGCCATACTGGTGGGCTTACTGGATTATGATGACCTGTAATGTGATAACTCCCCAGTTATTTTGGTTCAAAAAAATCAGGAGAAGCCCGCTCATCACATTTATCATCAGCATTTTTGTCAATATCGGTATGTGGTTCGAGCGGTTTGTAATCATTGTAACCTCCCTGCATCGCGATTATCTACCCTCCAGCTGGACGATGTACAGCCCAACCTGGGTCGAAGTAGGGTTGTATATTGGTACTTTTGGATTATTCTTTTCATTGTTTTTTCTGTTTATCCGGTTCTTCCCTGTGATTGCCATTGCAGAAGTAAAAAGTGTGATAAAATCATCTGGCGAAAAATTTATAAAAAAACAAAACGGTTAACATGGTTGCAGAAAATAAAAAACATATCAGCGGATATTTCGAGGATGAAACTGATTTGAAGATAGCCATTAAATCGCTTCAGGAAAAATCAGTAAACATTAAAGATGTGTTTACCCCCTTTCCGGTACATGGACTGGAAAAAACCCTTAAATACCGTCGCTCTCATCTACCTAAAGTGGCATTCTGGGGAGGTGTTCTCGGTTTGATTTTGGCCATGGCTTTTCAAATATGGATATTTACAGTAGATTACCCCATTACCTTTGGTGGTAAGCCTTACCTTTCTATTCCAACATTTATCCCCGTGGCATTTGAGCTTACGGTACTGTTTGCCGCCTTCTCCATGGTGTTTGCCTTTCTGATGCGTTCGCAACTGGGTATTGGGGCTAAAAATAAAATATACGACGAACGCGTTACCGACGACCGGTTTTTGATCCTGCTGGAAGCAAAAGAGGATGAAGTAAAAACCTATGAAAGTGCTTTAGGGGAAACAGGGGCCCTGAACATAACATTACACGATTAAAAACGCAATACAATACATGGAACAGACATTTAATTTCACAAAAAAGACAAAAACCATATTATTCGTTTTTATCGCAATTGGTATTCTCTCATTAGTTTATGGGATAGTATCACATGACATTCACGGTCATCGATTATGGGCCAATGTTTTACTGAACAATTTTTATTTTCTGGCCATAGCCCTTGCCGGAGTTTTTTTTGTGGTGGTACATATCCTGGGTGAGTCGGGCTGGCACACAAGCATACAGCGGATCCCCGAGGCCATGGGTACGTATTTACCTTTTGGCAGTATGTTAATGCTTTTGATCCTGCTGGGAATGCATGATCTCTACCATTGGACCCATACCGAAGAGCTGGATGCTGTTTTGCAGGATAAAACACCTTATCTGAACATCCCGTTCTTTACTATCCGGACCGTTGTATATCTGGCAGGCTGGACCTTGCTGGCCTATAAATTGAGGCAAATTTCGCTAGCCAGTGATAAGGATCCTTCCTTTGACATATTGAAAAAAAGCCGTTCATGGGCTGCATTTTTCGTGGTGTTTTTTGCCATTACCAGTTCTACCTCTGCATGGGACTGGCTCATGTCAATCGACCCGCACTGGTTTAGCACCTTATATGGCTGGTATATTTTTTCCAGTTTCTTTGTTGCCGGAATAGCCGTTATCATACTAATTGTAATATACCTGAATAAAATAGGGTACCTGCCTCATCTTAATGAAGAACACCTGCATGACCTTGGTAAATATTTATTTGGATTCAGTATTTTTTGGGCATATCTCTGGTTCTCTCAGTTTATGCTAATCTGGTATGCCAACATACCCGAAGAAACCATCTATTTTGTTGAACGGGTTGAACATTTCAGCCTGCTATTCTATCTTAACCTGGGTATAAACTTTTTTATCCCCTTTATTGTGTTAATGACCAGGGGTTCCAAAAGACACAAAGGCATCATGGTAATCGCTGCACTGATTGTATTTGTAGGACACTGGATTGACATTTACCTGGCCATTATGCCTGGTGCTGTTGGGCATGAAGAAGCAGGCATTGGCTTGCTTGAGGTGGGACTAACCATTGGATATACCGGACTGTTCCTTTTTATTGTGTTTACTTCACTCACCAAAGCCAGCCTGATTCCGGTAAATCACCCCTTTTACAAAGAGAGTCTTGAATACGATAACATTTAGACCATGGAAGAACGCATATATAATTTGAAAAATAATAAAATAAACTGGCTTAAAGGCATTGTCCTGGGCGGTTTTTTAATCGGAATGGTCAGTTGCGATCGTGACAACAACCATCCCGGCTATGTTTATTTCCCGGATATGGATGAATCAGAGGCTTATGAAACCTACTCGGAAAATCCGGTTTTCGAAGAAGGGTATACTAATCGGCCACCTGTTGAAGGGACCGTTCCAAGAGGGCACATACCCTACCCTTACGAAAAAACGGATGCCGACATGAAAAAAGCAGGCGAAGAATTATCAAATCCCTATGAGCCAACACAAGCCATCGTTGAGGCAGGTAAAATTCATTATGAAAGATTTTGCCTTCAGTGCCATGGTGAATATGGCGATGGTAAAGGCTATCTTTATACCAGTGGCAGATATCCTTATCCTCCGGCCAGTCTGATTACCGAACAAGTAAAAGCAAAGCCTGAAGGGGAAACCTTTCACAACATCACAGTAGGTTTTGGGGTGATGGGAGCCCATGGCCCACTGGTATTGCCTGATGATCGCTGGAAAATAGTAACCTATATCACAGAAGTGCTCTATAATCAGCCTGTCCCGGCAGATACTTCAAAAACATCAGGAAGTTAATCATGTGATCCAGGATCCGAAAAACATTCAAAATCAATAAAGTTTTTGTTACGGGGCAAATAAGGCTTTATTGGCTGCTGCAAACCAACATTAATAAACCAATGCATTCACGCGCTTAAAATAACGTGATAATCAATTTCTTATTAGAAGAAAATTGTAATATTTCGCCTGGCAGAAGCGCTTCTATTAAAACTGCCAGTCCAACCCGTATTTATCGCTGATATCAAGTGGCGGCATGGGGCCATCCAGTGGCTTGTTGTTTTTCACATACCAATCGAACCAATCAATCTGCCTGTATAAAACATCAATCCTGCCAACCTGCTTCCGGTTACCATGCCCTTCGCCCGGGTACTGAACCAGCCTTACAGCCGGATGATCATTCATTTTCATACGTCGGTAAAGTTCCAGGCTCTGGGATGGATGTACCCTGGAATCATCGGCTCCCCCATAGATAAGCGTAGCCGTTTCACTTTGGTGTGCCCAGTAAACCGGGCTGCGTTCAAGATTAAACATCCAGCTATCTTCCAACAGTTTGCCTGCATGAACCAGCAATTCTTCATAGGGTATATCAGTGGTGCCTTTTTTGCTTATGAGATTGCTGATTCCAACAAACATACATACCGCATTCACATACCTGGTGTAGCGGGTGGCAAACCATGCTGATGCATAACCCCCGTAAGATCCTCCTGCCATGCCAACGCGTTCTCTGTCTGCTCCGCGTTTATCAGTCAAATACCTTATGGCATCTGCCAGATCATCGAACTCGGCGCCGGCGGCATCTTCAAAGCCTTCCATGCCAAAATCCACTCCGTAACCGGTACTGGCCCTATAGTTGATGTACCCAACCATGTAACCTTTTCCGGCCATTACCTGACCGGGTGTGGAATACTGACTGAGCCATCCGTTGGAATGGTGGGCTTCAGGTCCGCCATGCACATACAGAATTAATGGATGATTCTCATTTTCATTATAATCAACCGGTTTTATCAGAATACCTTCAATGGTAACACCATCGCTTGCTGAAAACTGAAATACTTCCTGTTCTCCATACTTTCTGTTCTTGAAATGATTATTCAAATCAGTTAATTTTTGGACATCCGCTTCATTTTCTTTCAGATATAAGTTATAAGGCATGTAAGGTGTTGTCCCTGTAAAAATCATTTTATCAAATCCTTTGGTAAAAACCGGCGTGGAGAATACAACGCCCGTCTTCTCAGCATCCAGGACTATTTTCCGGTCACCGCCAGACGAAGGCATCTGACTGAGCTTTGGATATACGCCTTCATCGGAATAAATCATGACATTTTCATCATTTTTCCACTGAATCCAGCTCATGTGCCCTCTGAAATCGGAAGGCGTTAAGTTTATAACCTGTTTTGTTTCAAGATCTAATACAAGGGCCTGACTAACTGCATGGTCGTGAATGTGAAGGGCTGAGGTAAATGCCAGTTGTTTTCCATCAGGACTGAAGGCAAAATTACCAAGCTTTCCCCTGTCTTCTACAACCACTTCACTCATGCCTGTATTTAGGTCAACCACATATATTTTACGGAACATATAGCGATGATCAATAAGATTTTTTTCTGATGCACTAAAAGCTATCTGATCTCCCTGATAGTCAAAATTAAGGTCCCAGACATTCATTTCTGTTGTCAGTTGTTTTAACTTTTGTGTTCCATCTTCTCCATTCATATGAACATAATAAAGATTTGTGTTCCTGAGATTTTCTTCAAAAAATGTAAAATCATAGCCCCGTTTCTCAAGTTCCATATCTTTTTCACTCCTGGGTGTTTGTGCCAGATATGCTATTCCTTCCCCTTTAGGATGCCATTCAAAAGCCGAAACATTGCTCTCAGCATGGGTTAGCTTTTTTAAATCACCACCCTTGACGGGCATTTGCCAAACTTGCCGCTTATCTTTACCGTGCTTGTATAAAAAAGCCAGATATTTTCCATCCATACTAAACCTGGGACTGCCTATCTTTAAGGTGTCATTAACAAGCTGCCGGCTTTCACCACTTTTTAAATCCATCAAAAAATAACGCACATGAGCAGGGCCGGGTTTCTCGTTTGGACTACGCTGTACAAGTACATTATAAATTACCTGTTTGCCATCCGGACTGATTTGCTCCGGGCTGCAATAATCCATTGATAGAATATCTTCGGGGGTAACCACCTGCTGGCTGTAAGCATTACTTGTAGAAAATGTAAGTAAAAGAAAAGCTGTTAAAAATTTCAGTGCACATTTCATCGTGTCGGGTAATTAAAAGTTAATATATTCCGTTTTGTCTTTTATTCTTAACAATGATATTCAAAAAAACAGACATTAACATTCAAAGGTTTAAATCAACAATCAGGGTTTTACTTCACTAATCAAGGCAAACTACACAAAACACTATATAACAATAAATTAAAAATAGTTGTAAAAGCAAATACAATTATAATTTTTACAGGCGGATGATGACAGTCAAAGAGAATTGATGCTGTTCATCATCTTTAATGGGTGATTTACGTCACCGATATATACATTAATCAACCTTTTCAAACATTAAAAAATTTCTCAGGTATACGTAGGTGGTAACCAGTTGCCGAAAAAGCGAAAAAGCAACGTGAAAGTGAGGAGGCCTTACCTGTTGCACCCAATACTGAAAAAGAAGAATACCTCACAGATTTTCAGAAAAACTAAAAAACCCGAATTAAAATACCCAGGACCGGTACTGTTTCAGTATCGGTTTTTTTTTGTTAAAAACTAATCTCTATCTTTCATCCAATTTCCTCGGTCATATTGTATTTTTGAAGGCACATAAAAAACAATAATCGATTTGGAGCATTTATTACAAGGACTTAACGAAGTACAAAGAAAGGCAGTAACCAATATTACCGGCCCCTCCCTTGTCATAGCCGGGGCAGGCTCAGGAAAAACGCGGGTACTCACCTTCCGGATTGCCTACCTGTTGCAACAAGGCATCCAACCATCAAATATTTTGTCACTTACCTTTACCAACAAGGCTGCTCGCGAAATGAAGGAACGCATCGGGACCATAGTTGACAAGCGCCTGGCCAATCAATTATGGATGGGTACCTTCCATTCCATTTTTGCAAAAATTCTTCGTTTTGAGGCGGGCTCCATTGGTTATTCTTCAAATTTCACCATCTACGATACAGTTGATTCGAAAAATCTGATAAAAAAAATCATTAAGGACCTTGGCCTTGATGCGGAGACATACAAACCAGGGGATGTATTGAGCCGGATTTCAACTGCTAAAAATAACCTGATTTCGCATCAGGCGTATGCAAGCAACAGCGCCCTTGTTAACAACGATCGGACTTCGCGGAAACCGGCTGTTGTTGATATTTACCGGGAATATGCCATCCGTTGTAAAAAAGCCGGTGCCATGGACTTTGATGATCTCCTGCTGAACACCAATGTGTTGTTCCGTGATCATCCGGACATTCTCCAAAAATATCAAAACCGGTTTAAGTATATTTTGGTTGACGAGTACCAGGATACAAATTTTTCTCAATATCTGATTGTAAATAAACTATCGGCAAAAGAAAAAAATGTATGTGTGGTTGGCGACGATGCACAAAGCATTTATGCCTTCCGCGGCGCAAAAATTGAAAACATCCTCAATTTCCGAAAAGACTATCCAACTTATCAGTTATTCAAGCTTGAACAGAATTACCGATCAACACAAACCATTGTAGACGCTGCCAACAGTGTCATTGCCAAAAACAAAGAACAAATCCAGAAGAAAGTTTTCTCGGCTAATGAAGCCGGTGATAAAATTAAAATAACCAAAGCTTATACTGACGGTGAAGAAGGAATTATTGTTGCCAGCAGCATCCTGGAAGATAAATACCGATTTCAATTGCAGTACTACGACTTTGCCATTCTTTACCGTACCAACGCTCAGTCAAGGATTTTTGAGGAGGCCTTGCGGAAGAAAAACATTCCTTACCGTATCTATGGCTCTGTATCCTTTTATCAGCGAAAGGAGATCAAGGATATTATGGGGTATTACCGTATGGCCATCAATCCAAAGGACGACGAGGCCCTGAAACGCATTATTAACTACCCTGCCCGCGGAATTGGACAAACCACCCAAGATAAACTCGAAGCAGCATCAAATCAAATGGGAACAAGTATATGGGATGTGATAAAAACCCTTGAACAAACCAATCCCGGCCTAAACAAAGGCACATTAACAAAGCTTTTTAATTTCCGCACCATGATGGAAGAGTTTATCCAACGCCTGCCTCAAACTGAAGCTTATGAGATGGCTACGGAAATTGCCAACAAAACTGGCATATACAGGCAGCTTTATAATGGCGATAGCATTGAAGACCGTTCACGGTTTGAAAACCTGGAAGAACTGCTGAACGGGATCAAAGAATTTGCTGATGGGCGCGCTGCAGAAGAAGAGGGCATGGTTACCCTGGACCAGTTTATGGAAAATGTGGCCTTGCTTACTGATGCAGACACAGACAATGATGAAGACAAAGACAAGGTTAGCCTCATGACCATTCATGCTTCCAAAGGGCTGGAATTTGAAGTGGTTCATATTGTAGGTTTGGAAGAGGAATTGTTCCCCTCAAGGTTGTCCGTGCAAAATCCCAAAGAACTTGAAGAAGAGCGGCGTCTGTTTTATGTTGCACTCACACGCGCCAAAAAGAAGGTCAGCCTTAGTTATGCTGAAAGCCGCTACAAATGGGGAGATTCCATGAATTGTAAGCCTAGCCGATTTTTAGGTGAAATCGATCAGGTTTTCCTGGACATGATGACCCCTCAATTCGAAGCAGGCAATGATCCGGATTTGCCGGAACCAGGAACGAGAAAACCCTTTAAAAGAAAGGCGCCAAATGCATTTACCACCACTGCTCCTAATCCACACCTTTCTCAAATGAAACGCAAACTCACAAAAATCAATGAAGTGAAAAATGCGACCAATCATTTTACTCCCCCCGATGGGTTTGTACCTGATGATCCTGGAAAAATATCTGAAGGAATGCTGGTTACCCACTTGCGTTTCGGGCCAGGCGAAGTGCGCAGCATCGAAGGAAATGATTCACAAAAAAAAGCACGAATCTACTTTAAAAACACAGGACAGGAAAAAGTGCTCTTGCTCAAATTTGCCAGGCTGAAAATCATAGGGTAGGTAACCCTTTCCATTACCCTGCCTCATCTGGTTTTTTCTCTGGTTCGGTACCAAACACATTGGTATTATCTGCATTTGAACAAAAAAAGCACAGAATAAATACCAATTATAATTCGTAGAGTAGCTATATTCGCATTCCACCAGAATTATTGATCAAATATAGGCCCAAATAATTGTAAATATGGAACATTATTTTTCAGCAGAAGATATTGTAAAACAGTATGCCAACCACCTGGCACTTGACAAGGTAAGCATTCATGTACCTAAAGGTTCCATCTATGGGCTTTTAGGGCCAAACGGTGCCGGAAAAACCACCCTCATCAGGATTATTAATCAAATTACCGCTCCTGATGAAGGAAAACTATATTTAAACGGCAGGAAGATGAAAACCGATGACATCTACCATATTGGATATCTGCCTGAAGAACGGGGATTATACAAAAAAATGAAAGTGGGGGAGCAGGTATTATACCTGGCTCAACTTAAAGGCGTTTCAAAAACAGATGCAATGAAGCGCCTGAAAAGCTGGTTCGAGAAATTTGAGATTCAGCCCTGGTGGAATAAAAAAGTGGAAGAGCTGTCAAAAGGTATGCAACAAAAAATCCAGTTTATCACAACCATGATACATGAACCCGAACTGATGATTTTTGACGAACCCTTTAGTGGATTTGACCCCATCAACACCCGGCAACTGAAAAACGAAATTTTAGAATTGCGTGACAGGGGCACCACCATCCTTTTCTCTACCCATAATATGGAATCTGTTGAAGAATTATGCGATCATATCACCCTTATCAATAACGCCCAGGCTATGATTGAAGGAAAAATGGATGATATCAAAAACAGGTTTAAGTCCAATACTTTTGATGTGCGTTTTACTGGTGATTACAACAAAACCGTAAGTTCACTTAATGGCCGTTTTGAAGTCATAAAATCAAAACCTGGCAACGAAATGCATGAAATAGCCGTGAAAGTTGAGGAGGATACCAACCCGAATGAACTGATCCAAAACCTGATAAAAACCTGCCAGTTGCACGGGTTTACTGAACGCCTCCCACGCATGAACGATATATTTATTAAGGTAGTAGAAAAAATCCAGAAAAATTAAACAAATCATGTCAAACAAAATAAGCTTAATTATAAAACGGGAATACCTTACCCGGGTAAAGAAAAAGTCGTTTATCATCATGACCATTCTTGGTCCCATTTTATTTGGCGGTTTTTTTGCAGCCATGGCCTGGATGATGACCATGGAAGACACAGAGGAGCGAAAGATAGCCGTGGTCGATGAAACGGGCATGTTTATAAATGAATTACCGGAAACAGAATCCATAAAATTTACTTATCCCGATAATGTCGATCTCGAAACCTTAAAAAAAGTTTATTTCGAAAGTGATTATTATGCGATTTTATATATCCCGAGAATCGTAACCTACTCGCCTGGTTCCGTGCAGTTATTTGCCAACAAACAACCCAGCATGAGCATTAACGAGCACATCTCACAAGCCATTGAAAATAAACTGGAACAACAAAAATTAAAAGCCTATAACATTGAAAATCTGGATGAAATCCTTGAAAATGTGGAGACCAACGTTTCCATACAAACCATTAGGATGGAAACCGGTGGTGAGGAACGAAAAGGCAATACCGCTGTCTCCATGGGACTGGCATATATCGCTGGTTTATTGATTTATATGTTTATATTCATCTATGGTGCCCAGGTAATGCGGGGGGTAATCGAAGAAAAAACAAACCGCATAGTTGAAATCATAATATCATCGGTAAAACCCTTTCAGCTAATGATGGGTAAAATTATTGGTATTGCCCTGGTTGGTCTGACCCAGTTCTCATTGTGGATAGTGCTCACGCTGGGTATAGTAACAGCCGTACAGCAGTCTATTATGCCCGATTCTGCAGCCATGATGCAACAATCATCGCCGCAAACATTGATGCAATCAAGAACACCAGATGCCAGCCAGTCCGCTCCGGCATCACCGGAAACCGGCGGGAATGAATTTCAGGCTTTACTTGAAGGACTTCAAATGGTAAACTGGTTTCTGATTGTAGGCGCATTTATATTTTTCTTCCTGGGTGGTTACCTCCTTTATGGTTCCTTGTTTGCCGCTATTGGCGCTGCAGTTGATAATGAAACCGATACCCAGCAGTTTATGTTCCCAATCACCATCCCACTTATCCTGGGATTGTTGGTAATGTTCAACGCATTAAACAATCCTGAAAGCAGCTTGACATTCTGGTTCAGCATTATTCCATTAACATCACCCATTGTAATGATGGCCCGGCTCCCATTCTCCGTGCCAACCTGGGAAATACTGGTCTCCATGGGCTTGTTGATACTCACTTTTTTTGGCTCGGTATGGCTTGCAGCAAAAATTTACCGAACAGGCATTCTGATGTATGGAAAAAAAATTACCTACAAAGAACTTTTCAAGTGGATTCGATACAAAAACTAAGAAAGCTGACAGGATTTTTGGTTATTCTGCGATTGATTATTAATAGCTTATTCCGACTTATTTATGGAGCGTGTAGCCATAATGGATTTAGGTACCAACACCTTCAATTTGCTTGTTGCCGAGGAAAATCATTCCGGCCCATTAAAGGTATTGTTTGAAAACAAACTCCCGGTAAAAATCGGAAAAGGAGGCATTCATAAAAAATCCATCCTGCCCGATGCCATGGAACGCGCATTGACTGCAGTAAAGGAGCACGCGAAAAAAACCAAAGAATTTCAAACCGAGAAGAAAATTGCTTATGGTACTTCGGCATTGCGCGGGGCCAGTAACGGAAAAGAATTAATGGAAAAAATCAAAGCACAATCCGGCTTTGATGTACATATTATTGATGGAAATCGTGAAGCCGAACTGATTTATTTTGGTATCAGGGAATCGGTTGAGCTTACGGATGTACCCGTGTTAATCCTGGATATCGGCGGCGGTAGCAACGAACTGATCATCGCCAACAGAAAGAAAATATTCTGGAAAAAAAGTTTTGATTTGGGCATTGCCCGTTTGCTTGAATTGTTTCATCCGTCAGACCCAATACAGAAAAAAGAAATTGAAGAAATATCCCGGTATTTTAAACAGGAGCTCACCCCGTTTTTTGAAGCTCAGGAACAGTTTCAACCTAAAAGGCTGATAGGTGCTTCCGGTACGTTTGATACTTTTGTTTCAATGCTGGCACATGCATATCCACAAAATATAAATGAAGATAAAATTAGTCAGCCCATTCCAATGGTGTTATTTGACGAACTCTACAATAATCTTATTAATTCTACCCTTAATGAAAGAAAGAAAATGCCCGGCCTTGTTGAGATGCGCTTGGAAATGATTGTGCTGGCCACATATTTTGTTAAATTTATTATGGATGAAACTTCAGTCAATGAACTGTGGCACTCAGCTTACTCTTTAAAGGAAGGGGCGGCATCTGAAATATTTAGGAAACATATAATCAAGTAACATGGCGAAAATATTGGTAATTGACGACGAACGCAGCATTCGCAGTACATTGAAAGAAATCCTTGAATATGAAAACCATGAGGTAGAAGCGGCAACCGAAGGTGCTGAAGGGTTGGAAATGCTCAAAAAAAATAAACACGAAATCGTTTTGTGCGATATAAAAATGCCCAATATGGATGGCATTGAAGTGCTGGGAAAAATCAATGAAATAGCACCCGAAGTACCGGTGGTTATGATTTCAGGGCATGGTAACATCGATACTGCTGTTGAAGCAATTAAAAAAGGAGCTTACGACTTTATCGAAAAACCTCTTGATCTCAATCGTCTGCTGGTTACCATCCGGAATGCCCTGGACAAATCCGTATTGATGGAAGAAACCAAGGTTTTGAAACAAAAAGTAAACAAGACCTACGATATTGTTGGTGAATCGGAGGCCATTCGCCATGTAAAGGAGATGATTGAACGTGTTGCACCCACCGATGCCCGTGTTTTAATAACAGGAGAAAACGGCACAGGAAAAGAACTGGTTGCGCGTTGGCTGCATGAAAAAAGTGAACGCGCCTCAGCTCCTTTTGTAGAGGTAAATTGCGCGGCCATACCATCCGAACTTATTGAAAGTGAATTGTTTGGTCATGAAAAAGGGGCCTTTACTTCAGCCCACAAACAGCGAAAAGGTAAGTTCGAGCAAGCCAATGGCGGTACCCTTTTCCTCGACGAAATAGGTGATATGAGCCTTTCAGCCCAGGCCAAAGTATTGCGTGCACTTCAGGAAAATAAAATTTCCCGCGTGGGTAGCGACAAAGACATTCATGTGGATGTAAGGATTGTAGCCGCTACAAACAAAGATATGAAACGCGAAATTGAAGAGAGAACCTTTCGCGAAGACCTTTATCATCGCATTAGCGTTATTCTCATTAAAGTACCCGCCCTGAACGAAAGAATTGAAGACATTCCGGTCCTTGCAAACCATTTTAATGAACTGATATGCGCAGAATACGGCAAGCCTCCAAAAATCATTACCGATGATGCCATTGCAGAACTCCAGAAAATTACCTGGACAGGTAATATCCGGGAATTCCGAAATGTACTTGAAAGGTTAATCATTCTGTGCGACAAAGAAATCACCGGCAAGGATGTGGTGACTTACGCGCAGCCTATTTCGAAATAAATTTTATTTCAGGAAAAAAATAAAAAGCACACTTTTCAAGAAGTTTGTTACGTTAAATTTCAGACTTCTTAATAAAAGATGTAATTTTGTAGCAATTAAGCAATTATTTTATGGATTACGATTATAATACAAGCAGAACACATTTGGTGTTGCCTGAATATGGAAGAAATATTCAGAAGATGGTAGAATATACCAAGGGCATTGAATCACGCGAAGAACGAAACAAAGCCGCCCAGACAATCATAACGGTAATGGGTAACATGAACCCTCACCTTCGTGATACCGAAGATTTTAAGCATAAATTATGGGATCATTTGGCTATCATGTCAAATTTTGAGCTTGATATTGATTTCCCTTATGAAATTCCAACAGCCGCCTTACTGGAAGAAAAACCACGGTCGATTCCTTACAACCACTACATCATAAAATTCAAACATTATGGTAAAATCGTTGAAATGTTTATCGACCGGGCTGTTGACATGGAAGACGGACCTGAAAAAAATGCCTTCATTACCATGATTGGCAATCACATGAAAAAATCCTATGTGACATGGAATCGTGAAAATGTTTCAGATTCTGTGATTTTCAATGACATGCAGCAAATATCAAAGGGACGACTGAAAATTCCTGAAGGAATTAAACTCATGGATCCTAAAGAATTTATCCCAAAACCACAGAGCGGCGGACGCAAGAAAAAAACGCTTCGGAAAATAAAATAATACCAACTTTATGGCAGCATTCAGGGTTGAAGGAGGTAGATCCCTTAAAGGCACTCTCATCCCACAGGGCGCTAAAAATGAGGCTTTGCAGATACTCTGCGCCGTTTTACTTACCCCGGAAGAAGTTATCATCAGGAATATCCCTGATATTCACGACGTAAATGCCCTGATTGATTTGCTTCAATGCATGGGTGTTACAGTAAAAAAAATTGACCAGGCGGCGTATTCTTTTAAAGCTGCTGATATTGATATTGAATATCTGCTTAGTCCTGAATACAGCCAGAAAGCTGCCAGCCTGAGAGGTTCGATTATGATTGTAGGGCCCCTTTTATCCCGATTTGGTAAGGGATACATTCCCAGGCCTGGTGGAGATAAAATTGGCCGCCGTCGATTGGATACCCACTTCCAGGGTTTTAAAAACCTTGGAGCTACTTTTGAATATGATGATTCAGCCAGATTCTTTAAGGTTGAGGCAACCGAGCTCAAAGGAAGTTATATGCTTCTCGACGAAGCCTCAGTTACCGGTACGGCCAATATCTTAATGGCAGCAAGCATGGCTAAAGGAACAACCACCATTTACCATGCTGCCTGTGAGCCGTATGTCCAACAATTATGCCTGATGCTAAAAAGGATGGGCGCCAAAATATCAGGAATCGGATCAAACCTGCTTAGCATCGAGGGTGTTGACTATTTAAATGGCTGTGAGCATACCATTTTACCAGATATGATTGAAGTAGGGAGTTTCATTGGTCTGGCTGCCATGACCCATTCCGAAATAACCATAAAAAATACCGGATACAACCAACTCGGACTAATCCCTGAAGCTTTCAGTAGGCTGGGTATTCGGTTTGAACGAAAACAAGATGATATTTATATACCGGCGCAGGAGTCATACGAAATTGAAACCTTTATTGACGGTTCTATCATGAAGATTGATGATGCACCCTGGCCGGGACTCACACCCGATCTGCTAAGCGTCCTTCTTGTGGTTGCCACCCAGGCCAGAGGCAGTGTCCTTATCCATCAGAAAATGTTCGAAAGCAGGCTGTTCTTTGTAGATAAACTCATTGATATGGGAGCACAAATCATCCTTTGTGATCCTCATCGCGCCACTGTAATCGGCCTCAATAATCAGATTAAGCTTAAGGCCACAACCCTCACATCACCTGATATCCGTGCCGGAGTTGCTTTATTAATTGCAGCTCTTTCCGCTGATGGAACATCCACAATTCACAACATCGACCAGATAGACCGCGGATACCAGAATATCGATGAACGACTCCGGAAGATTGGAGCAAACATTGAACGCATCTGATCCTTTTCCATCTTTTTTATTCAGGCACGATATATGCAGGTATGTATATTTTTATATTTTTGCACAGACAAAACAGTTAAACGAAAAACAAAAGAAATATGATAAAACAATCTTCGTTATTGATGGTCCTGATGTCATTTTTATTGGTGACTTGCCAGGCAAACACACCAAATGAAAAGAACACAGAAAACCAAAAACAGGCAAGTCAACCTACCAGCGAACCTGTAGTAGGTTTGGAAATAGGTAATAAAGCCCCCGAGTTGGTTTTCAATAATCCTGATGGTGAGCCCATTGCCCTCTCCTCTTTGGAAGGCAAAATAGTGCTTATTGATTTCTGGGCAGCATGGTGCCCTCCCTGCCGCAGAGAAAACCCATACATCGTGGGTGTTTATGATAAATTTAAAGATGCCGATTTTAAGAATGGTGAGGGGTTTACCATATACAGTGTTTCACTCGACAGAACCAAAGATGCCTGGGTTAAAGCAATTGAAGACGATAACCTTAACTGGGAATATCATGTCAGTGATCTGAAATACTGGAATTCGGAAGCTGCAAAAATTTATAATGTCCGTGGTATTCCTACCAATTATTTAATAGACGGTGATGGAATTATTGTTGCAAAAGCACTACGTGGAGAACAATTGGCTGAAGAATTATCTGAGCATCTGAAATAACAAAACTCTTCAATAAAGACAGAAAGACAAGGTAATTAACCCATTCCCTGTCTATTTTTTGTATACCGATTTTCTGTTTTAGTCTGTCAATTTGTCGGGACACAAGGGATGGCAAACTATTTGTTTAACCCTTAATTCTTGAAAACTTGTGATGACTATATTGCAGTATATAAGATTAATTAAGTTAAAAAAAAAATATAAACCTGTATGGCTTCGAAGAATAAAAAACAAAAGGTTAAGGTAAACAAAGAAATGGAAAAAGAACAAAACATACAGCAGGAAGAAGTTACCGCTGAGAACCAGATAAAAAATGAAACCGAAGAGGTAGGAAACACCGATAATAAACAAGAAGAAGATAAGGTAAAGGAGGTTGATCCTTTGGAAGAATTACAATTGAAATTATCAGAATCGCAGGATAAATACATGCGGCTCTCTGCTGAATTTGACAATTACCGCAAGCGTACCCTGCGTGAGAAAGCTGACTTACTAAAATCAGCCGGTGAGCAATTGCTTGTTTCACTCCTACCGGTAGTTGACGATTTTGAGCGCGGCATGGCTACTATAAGTGATGCCAAAGACATTAAGGCAGTTAAAGACGGCGTTGAACTTATTTACAGTAAATTCACCGATTTCCTCAAGCAGAACGGCGTTCATGAAATCAAAGCGGTTGATGAGGAGTTTGATACAGATTTGCATGAGGCTGTAACAAAAATACCGGCACCCAATGAGGATCAAAAAGGGAAGATAGTGGACGTCATTCAAAAGGGTTATAAACTGAATGATAAAGTTATCCGATTTGCGAAGGTTGTGGTTGGTGAATAATCCCACAACAAAATTTAAATAAATATCACATGGCGAAACGAGATTATTACGAAGTTTTAGAAGTATCAAAAAACGCTAGCAAAGAGGAAATAAAAAAAGCCTACCGGAAACAGGCATTAAAACATCATCCGGATAAAAACCCTGGCAACACAGAAGCCGAAGAAAAATTCAAAGAAGCGGCCGAAGCTTATGAAGTATTGAGCAATGATCAGAAAAGGAAACGGTATGATCAGTTCGGACATGCCGGTGTTGGCGGAGCTGCTGGCGGAGGCTTTGGAGGCCATGGCATGACCATGGAAGACATTTTTTCGTCATTTGGTGATATTTTTGGCGATGCCTTTGGCGGTTTTGGTGGCTTTGGAAGAAGCTCAGGCGGCGGAAGAAGGGTTAACAAAGGATCAAACATCCGGGTAAAAGTAAAACTGACCCTGAATGAGATAGCCCACGGAGCAGAGAAAAAAATCAAGGTTAACAAATATATCACCTGTACAACATGTGATGGCACCGGTGCCAAGGAAGGTTCAGGGTTCAATGATTGTTCAACCTGCCGTGGTAGTGGCCAGGTTACAAGGGTTGCCAACACCCTGCTTGGCCAGATGCAGACTACAACTACATGCCCTACATGTGGTGGCGAGGGACGCATCATTCGTGAAAAATGCACATCCTGTTACGGTGAAGGTATTGTAAAAGACCAGGAAGTAATTAAAATTAACATCCCTGCCGGTGTGGCAGAAGGCATGCAACTGTCCGTTAGCGGACGCGGCAATGCTGGACGCCGCGGGGGCATAAATGGCGATTTGCTGGTGCTCATCGAAGAAGAAAAACATCCGGAACTGGTGCGTGATGGCAATGACCTGATTTACTCAGGATACATCAGTATTCCAAAAGCAGCCATCGGAGGTACGCTTGAGGTGCCAACCATTGACAGCAAAGTAAAAATTAAAGTGGAAGCAGGAACCCAGCCCGGAAAAATTTTAAGGCTTAGAGGTAAAGGATTGCCGGATGTCAATGGTTACGGGCGCGGCGATTTACTTGTAAACATCAATGTATGGATACCGAAATCCCTTTCAAAAGACGAAAAGGAAGCCCTGGAAAACCTTGAGCGTTCACAAAATTTTCAGCCCAAACCCGATTCAACAGATCGGAACTTCTTTGAGAAAATGAAAGGATTCTTCGAATAAAACCAGTATATGCCAATAATATCCATTGTAGTAGCATTAGCCGAAAATAATGCCATTGGCAAAGACAATGATTTGCTCTGGCACCTGCCCAATGATCTTAAACGGTTCAAATCAATCACCAGTGGACATCCGGTGGTAATGGGGCGTAAAACTTACCTGTCGCTGCCAGGCGGGCCTTTAAAAAACCGTGAAAACATCATTTTAACTACCAACAAAACCCTGAATTATGAAGGCTGTACCATGGCAAACACTGTTGAGCAAGTATTGGACATAACCAAAGGACATGCTGAGGTATTTATTCTGGGAGGTGCAAAAGTATATAAAGAATTCCTGCCTCATACCGATAAACTTTACCTTACCCGTGTGCATGCCATTTTCGAGGAAGCAGATACTTTTTTTCCTGAGTTTGATGATTCTGCCTTTAAGGAAATAGAAAACATCCGTTATCCTTCGGATGAAAAGCATGCTTATCCGTATTCATTCATTACCCTTAAAAGGAAATAAGGATAAGATAAAGCAGCTTGTCCACCCCCGGCAAAATATTTTTCAGAAAAAGCCCGAAGCAAAAAGGGACCCTAAGCCCCGTTCCTGTATGGAAAGTTGTGATATTAAAAAACCTCCCCGTTTGGAGAGGTTTTTGGGTGGATGATGGGATTCGAACCCACGACCCCCAGAACCACAATCTGGTGCTCTAACCAGCTGAGCTACAACCACCATGTTTCATCTTAAAAAAACCCTGCTTTGCCCGCAATACGCTGCTGCATTGCAAAATTGGTGTGCAAAGATAAATATTATTTTTAATTTTCAATATTTTTAGGTGATATTTGCCAGCTGAAATTTAATCTTCAGAAAAAAGGCATTTGGGAAAAAAAATATCCATCAGCAATGTATCGGGCTTGCAGGTTTTCCACCTGTCGAGGTTCATTACTTTCCTGTTAATAAGTATCATTTTTGCCAAGTCGGGATTAACAACAACAGAACTGGGTAACTTTGAGTTTCTTTTGTTCATTTCCAGCATTGTAAGTTATTTCTGGCTTACAGGCCTCATCCAGTCTTTCTTACCCTTGTATAATAACAACGCGGCTTTTCCAGGTGAAAAAATTAATACCGAACACAAATCACCTGAAATCTTCAATGCCTTTGTTTTAATTCTTTCATTCAGCATACTAATCTTTGCATTGGGGCATATTGTCAAACATAATATTTACCTGTTTGATAAAATGTCAACCCTCCCCCATCTTGATTTAATCCTGCTGTATATTCTCATCAGTAACCCAACCCACCTTATCGAATACATCTACCTTTTAAGAAATAAATCAAATCAAATAGTTAACTATTCCTTACTTACCTTTTCGGTGCAGCTGGTAATTGTGGCCGGACCGGTAATCCTTGGGCACGGAATAGATATAGCTATATGGGGGTTAGTCATCATCAGTGCCATTCGTTTTCTTTGGTTAATTGCCCTGCTAAAAAAATATGCAAAACTCACCCTGTCATTGCCCTTCCTAAAAGCCCACCTTCAGCTTGGATATCCACTTATAATAAGCACTTTGCTCACAGGTTCGGCTCAATACATCGATGGGATGGTGGTTGCCCTGAAATTCGACAGTCAGGCCTTTGCCCTTTTCAGGTACGGAGCAAAAGAGCTTCCCCTGGTAGTTATGCTGGCAACCGGATTGCACAATGGGCTGTTGCCTGAATTTTACAACAGCCAAAAAATCTCTGATGCACTCACCTCCTTACGACGAAGATCACGCAGATTGATGCATGCTTTGTTTCCGGCATCCCTTGTATTGTTATTTTTCAGTGACTTTTTTTTTCCTCGCCTGTTTAACGAGGATTTCACCCGTAGTTCTGATGTGTTTATGGTGTATCTGCTAATGATCACCAGCCGGTTATTATTCCCGAACACCATCATTATAGGTCTTAAAAAAACCAAAGCCATTATGCAGATTGCAGTTGTAAGTCTTACAATAAATATTATATTAAGTGTGTTCCTCGCTAATCATTATGGATTGGTGGGGGTTGCCCTGGGGACAGTACTCGCTTATTTGTTTGAAAAATCAACTCAAATTGTATATACCTATGTTAAGCTTGGTATAAAACCCAACAGATACATACCCCTGGTTGCATACAGCATTTATTCAACATTACTGGTGTTAACGTTTGTATTAATAGACCGCGATGTAATCCAGGTATTCGGGCGATAAATAGTGTTTCGAATCATTCGATGTTATTGCAAAATATCATGACTCATGTCGAATAAAATATATAATATCGCAGAAAGATCTAACGCAGGTATGGAGCAGCTTGAAAAATACTTTGATAAGTACCGTAAAAATATTATCGGGCATGATGTCGTATTTCAATCACCCTACGGCACAAAGGATCTGATATATGCTGACTGGGTGGCCAGCGGCAGGCTTTACAAACCCATTGAAGATAGAATTATCAATGATTTGGGCCCTTTTGTTGGCAATACCCATACCGAATCTACCGAAACAGGCACCCTGATGACTTTGAGTTACCATCACGCACATAAACGGATGAAGCAGCTTGTAAATGCCGGCCCCGAGGATGTCATCATCACAGCCGGATCGGGCATGACCACTGTTGTAAACAAACTTCAACGAATGCTGAGCCTGAAGTTTAACCAGAATCTGGTTTACAGCGATTCATTCAGAGAAGAAGAACGACCGGTAGTATTTATTACCCACATGGAACACCATTCCAATCACACCTCCTGGTACGAAACCATCGCAGATGTTGTTTTGCTTACACCAGATAAAGATTTACTGATCGATCTCAACAGGTTGGAAAAAGAGCTTAAAAAATACCAATACAGGAAATTTAAAATCGGAGCTTTTACTGCCTGTTCCAATGTCACCGGGATAGAAACTCCCTATCACGACATGGCAAAAATCATGCATAAACACGGAGGGATCTGCTTTGTGGATTTTGCAGCCTCAGCCCCTTATGTGAACATTAACATGCACCCTGATGATCCGGAAGAAAAACTGGATGCCATATATTTTTCGCCCCATAAATTTCTTGGCGGGCCCGGTTCATCGGGTGTAATTATATTTGATAAAAGCCTTTACCATAACGATGTACCCGATAATCCGGGTGGTGGTACGGTAGATTGGACCAACCCCTGGGGAGAATATAAATATGTTGACGATATTGAAGTCCGCGAAGATGGAGGCACCCCCGGTTTCCTTCAAGCTATTAAAGCTACCATGGCAATGGAACTGAAGGAAAACATGGGCGTTGGCAATATTCTTGCCCGGGAAAAAGAACAAATAAAAATGGTCTTCAATGCCCTTCGGAAAATCCCGGGTATCCGCATCCTGGCTGACAATGTTGAGGATCGACTTGGTATTATTTCATTCTATCATACCCAGATTCAGTTTAATCTTTTTGTCAAGTTACTTAACGATAAGTTTGGAATACAGATGCGCGGCGGGTGTGCTTGTGCAGGCACTTACGGACATTTTTTGCTGGAAGTAAGCCACGACAGGTCCAAAGAAATTACTGATCTTATCAACCATGGTGACCTGTCAGAAAAACCCGGCTGGATCCGGTGGTCTTTGCACCCCACTACTACCGACCTGGAAATCAAGTACACTTTATATGCTATTGAAGAAATTGTAAAGCATCACACCACATGGGCCGGTGATTACATTTACATTTCAAAAAGAAACGAATATATTCACAAAGACGATAAACACTTAAATTCAAATCAAATCAGGGAATGGTTTAAAATTGTATAATGATGAAGGTAATTTCTGTTAACTCTGACAAAACGAAAAAAGCATTTCATAATCTTCCCCGAAAGATATATGCTGATAATTCGTATTATGTAAATCCGCTTGATATAGAAATCGAAGCGATTTTTAATCCTGAGCATAACAAATGCTTCAAGTCGGGCGATGCGCAAAGATGGATTCTCCAAGACAAAAAAGGTACAACAATAGGCCGGATTGCAGCTTTTTATGATGAAAAAAAAGCGATGAACAACAATTTGCAGCCCACAGGTGGAATTGGTTTTTTTGAATGCATCAATGATCAGCAGGCAGCAAACCAATTGTTCGACACCGCCAAAGAATGGTTGAGCGCAAATGGAATGGAGGCCATGGACGGCCCCATAAACTTTGGTGAAAACTTTGTCAACTGGGGACTTCTGATCGAAGGGTACATGCAACAGGCATATGGTATGCCTTATCATAAACCATATTACAAAGACCTCTTTGACAAATACGGATTCCGTGAATATTTTAAGCAACACACCTATCATGTTGATCTTAACAAAGGGTTTCCGGCACGTATGGTAAAATTTGCTGAGTACATCGCGAGTAAACCGGAATATACTTTTGAACATTTCAGGTTTGACAATGCAGAAAAATACATTTCCGATCTGGTTGAAACATATAACATTATCTGGTCGAGTTACCTGGAAAGTTATGCCCCGCTGCAATCAGCAGATGTGCGTCAGATGGTGGACGAGGCAAAACCAATCATTGATGAAGATTTAATCTGGTTTGCCTATCATGAAGGAAAACCAATTGCTATGGTAATTGTTTTTCCTGATGTGAATCAAATCATTAAACCATTCAAAGGAAAACTTAATCTGATCAATAAAATTCGTTTCCTTATCAGAAAAAAGCGTAAACTAATAAACCGTAGCCGTGTGTTAATTGCTGGTGTTATTCCTGAATTTCAAAAATCAGGTATCCTTGGGGCACTCTTTCTTCAGTATGTTAAAGCATTGGATAAGAAACCCCAGCATAAAGAAATTGAGCTATCATGGGTAGGTGATTATAATGAAGAAATGATACGCATTTACAAACATATTGGTGGCCAACACACCAAAACTCATGCAACCATGAGGTATTTATTTGATAAAAATGCACCTTTTGAACGATTTACAAACGAAAGCATGAAGGCAAAAAAAAATGTTAAAACAGCAAAAGAATAAGAAGTATCATGAAAATTTTGAACTTCAAACTTTGTTATTTTCAATTGAATGATTACTTTTGCACACCAATTTAATGGATGTCAAGAAAATTAGATAATTTTTATAGTATAGTATCATGAGAAAAGGAATTCACCCCGAAAACTATAGATTAGTGGCTTTCAAGGATATGTCAAATGAAAATGTTTTTGTGACACGTTCTACTGCCAATACAAAAGAAACCATCAAACTTGATGATGGTAAGGAATATCCTTTGGTAAAGCTTGAGATTTCGAACACATCGCACCCATTTTATACAGGTAAGATGAAGCTGGTAGATACAGCAGGGCGTGTTGATAAATTTAGAAACCGATACAAAAAACATTACGAAAACAAGAAAAAATAATTGTATACATACATTATTAATATTGGGATCCGGACAATCATTAGCTGATAGTCCGGATTTTTTTTATTTATTTTTGTAAATAAAACAAGCATGGCAAAAAATTACATCCTTTTTGATTCTCCGGATACACGTAAAGACCTGTTACCCCTGACTTTTACACGTCCAATCGCCGGGTTGCGGATTGGCATACTCACCATTTGTGAAAAATGGAACAAATACCTTAATACCAATTGCAGTTTTCATACAGAAGGCTATCTGTCAGAAAAATTCCCAATCACCATTTCATCCGACAATGTTTTTATCGATGCTTCTGTGCTGCCTTCCCCGGCCTTGGTAAAGGAAATAGAACAGCTTAAAATCGGGCAAATGCTTGTTTCTGACAGCAGGCTAGTCGCCTGCCGGATGGACGAGGCCAAAGCAATCGATTTCTCTCCTGCCGAAGTGTCATCGCACAAAGTACCCGTCAGCACATCTCTTTCAAGCATCTCCTATCCCTGGGATATATTTTTATACAACGATGCTGAAATTCGAGCCGACTACAAACTGATTGTCAACAACAGGATTTCACAGCCGTTAAGCGGCACCAACAACCTTATTGGTAATGGGCCTGTATTTTTAGAGCCCGGAGCAATGGTTGAAGGCGCAATATTAAACACCACCAACGGGCCGATATATATTGGAAAGGATGCCGAAGTAATGGAAGGCAGCATGATACGTGGCCCTTTTGTACTTGCGGAACACTCATCGGTTAAAATGGGCGCAAAAATATATGGGGCAACAACCATTGGCCCCCATTCCAAGGTTGGAGGTGAATTAAACAATGTGGTCATCAACGGGTACTCAAACAAAGCTCACGACGGGTTTCTTGGAAATGCCGTACTTGGAGAATGGTGCAACATGGGAGCCGACAGTAATAATTCAAACTTAAAAAACAATTATGCCGAAGTAAGGTTATGGAATTACAGGCAGGAGCGTTTTATAAAGTCAGGACAGCAATTTGCCGGTCTGATCATGGGCGATCATAGTAAATGCGGCATTAACACTATGTTTAACACCGGTACTGTAGTTGGTGTAAGTGCCAATATTTTCGGCGCCGGGTTTCCCCGGAATTTCGTGCCGTCATTCTCCTGGGGAGGCCCACAGGGCATGAGCGTTTATGCGTTGAACAAAGCATTTGAAACCGCGGAAAAAGTATTGTCGCGACGTAACATAGAATTAAATGATATTGAAAAAAATATACTAAAAGAAGTCTTTAAACAGACTGAACAATACAGAAGGTTTTAAAATATATCTTTTGCCCAACCTAATTGTTGCAGCACAATGGCACAACAATTGACAAGTAATGAATAGCACAAACAAAAGACGCGTCCTGACATATTGTCGGGATGAAAAAAGTCAAAAGGCATTTGTTGAAAGCATAGAAACAGAGGAAATAAACATGAGAAATAAGAATCATTTTCAAAACCATTTATATATTGCAAATTCAATTGAACAAGACGCCGATTTCATACCATTGATAGCCGATGAAACAGAAGATTATGCAGAAATAAAAGAAACCATTCCAGAGGTAATACCCATACTTCCGCTTCGAAATACTGTATTATTTCCTGGTGTAATCCTTCCAATATCTGTTGGTCGTGATAAGTCGCTGGCACTGGTAAAAGATGCTTATCAGGGATCAAAAATTATCGGAACCATTGCCCAAACCGATCCCAATATTGAAAATCCGGGCACCGAAGACCTTTACAAAGTGGGCACTGTAGCGCAAATTGTTAAAATACTTGAAATGCCCGATGGCTCCACCTCTGTTATTATACAGGGACGGAGCCGGTTTAGAATTGAAGAATACCTCAGTACCGATCCATATTTTCAGGCCAGAATAAAAACCCTGGAAGATAAAAAACCCAAGAAAGTTGATAAAGAATACGAAGCCCTGGTCGGTTCCCTAAAGGATCTATCCCTCCGTATCATCAATCTTTCGTCAAATATTCCACCCGAAGCCTCATTTGCGGTTAAAAACATTGAAAGTTCCAGTTTCCTTATCAACTTCATCTCTTCAAACAGCGATGTAAGCCTTAAAGAAAAGCAAATGCTGCTTGAGATTGACCACATGAAAAAGCGCGCATCAAAACTTTTGGAATACCTTGTCCGCGAGGTTCAGATGCTTGAACTTAAAAATGATATCCAATCGAAAGTAAAAGTTGACATTGATCAACAGCAGCGCGAATTCATGCTTCATCAACAGATGAAGACCATACAGGATGAGCTTGGTGGTAACCCAATTGAGCAGGAAATTGAAGAATTTCAAGCCAAAGCGAAAAAGAAAAAATGGTCAAAGGAGGTAAATGAGACTTTCTATAAAGAGGTGGACAAATTATCCAGGTTAAACCCTGCTACCGGTGAGTATTCGGTACAGGTGAATTACCTGCAGGTAATGCTTGACCTGCCCTGGCAACATTATACCAAAGATAAATTTGATTTATCCAGGGCTGAAAAAATCCTCGACCAGGATCATTACGGGCTCGAAAAAGTAAAAGAACGCATTCTTGAACATCTGGCGGTATTAAAGTTGAAAAACGATTTAAAATCACCCATCATTTGCCTGTACGGCCCTCCGGGAGTAGGAAAAACCTCCCTGGGAAAATCCATCGCAAGTGCGCTGGGCCGAAAATATGTACGCATGTCTTTGGGCGGAGTCCACGATGAATCTGAAATTCGTGGGCACAGAAAAACTTATATTGGTGCCATGCCCGGGCGAATTCTTCAAAACATCAAAAAAGCAAAATCGTCCAATCCGGTGTTTATTCTCGATGAAATAGATAAAGTTGGCCACGGTGCACATGGCGATCCCTCGTCGGCATTGCTGGAAGTTTTGGATCCGGAGCAAAACAATACTTTTTATGATAATTACCTGGAGCTTGGTTATGACCTCTCAAAAGTGATGTTTATAGCTACTGCAAATACGCTTGGCACCATCAATCCGGCTTTACGTGACAGGATGGAAATTATTAACGTTACCGGGTATATTCTTGAGGAAAAGCTCCAAATTGCCAAAAGGCATCTTATACCCAAGGAATTATCCGAACACGGGGTCAAAAAAAATCAATTTAAAGCTTCCGATGATGTCCTTACTTATTTGATTGAAAATTATACCCGTGAATCCGGTGTGCGGGAACTGGATAAGCAACTTGCGAAGATCATCCGTTTTTACGCCAAAAACATTGCCTTTGGGAAAAAATTTAACAAAACCCTGACAAATGAAATGATTCATGAAATCCTCGGCCCACCAAAGTACATCAAAGACCGGTATCAGGGCAATGATTATGCCGGAGTGGTGACCGGGCTGGCCTGGACGGCAGCAGGTGGCGAAATCTTGTTTGTGGAAACCAGTCTGAGCCGGGGAAATGGCAAGCTTACCCTTACGGGAAACCTTGGAGACGTAATGAAAGAATCGGCAGTGATTGCCCTGGAATATATAAAATCGCATGCCCAACAGTTAAATATTCCTGATCGTGTATTTGAGTACTGGAACGTGCATGTACATGTCCCTGAAGGGGCCATTCCAAAAGACGGGCCTTCCGCCGGTATTACCATGATAACCTCTTTAATATCAGCATTCACCCAGCGCAAAGTAAAAAGTAACATTGCCATGACTGGTGAAATAACCCTACGGGGAAGAGTATTGCCTGTGGGAGGAATTAAGGAAAAAATTCTTGCAGCTAAAAGGGCAGGGATCACCGACATTATCCTTTCAGAAGAAAACCAGAAAGATGTTGGTGAAATAAAAGACATTTACCTCAAAGGGCTTACTTTCCATTATGTTAAAGATGTTGAAGAAGTTATCGGCCTTGCTGTTCTTGAGGAAAAAGTAAAGAACCCTCAGGAAATAAAGGTGCCTGAAAAGCCGGTAAAAACTGAAGCCTAGGTTACGGATTTTTTGATTGGGGGTATTTAAACCCGGCGATGCCTGTCCCGGCATAGTAAGTGCTTTGCCTGTACCCCCCTCTGCCTGCCAGATAATTTCAATGGACCTACAGTGGCCTGCTAAGTTGTTTAATAGTTGCCTTGCATCATGTCCATCATCCTCAACCATAACACGAATCGATCTCATACACCTGATTTCAGCCGACAAACATTCGGACTAAATATAAATGCCTTAATGAAAAACCGGGCTTAAGGCGACTTTTATGCTGCTTTTCAACAAAGCCTAAAACAAGAAGGATTTTAAAAATAATCTGTTTTTAAGCTGAAGGAATAATTATATTCTTTAACTTAGTTTCCTTAATATCATTTACTAATTGTTCAAATAAAACATTATGAAAATGGGTACTGGACTGTTTTGGGGTATTCTTTTAGTTATACTAGGTATAAGCTTGATATTCAGAGTTGTGTTTAATATCAACCTGCCAGTATTTAAACTGTTTTTTGCATTTCTTTTTATCTACATCGGCATTCGTATTTTGATTGGTGATTCTTTTAAATTCAATAAGCAGGTCGATAAGAATGATGTGATTTTCGGCGAAAAATACTACAATGAATTCAATTCGATTGATAAAGAATACAATGTAATATTTGGTAAAGGCGTTTTTGATCTTTCTACCGTTCAACAGGATACCGTAAACTCTACCTTGGTGGAGTTTAATACGGTTTTTGGTTCAACCACAATATGGATTAACCGCGATACACCTGTGAAAGTAAAAGTGGAAGCAGTATTTGCAGGAGCCCGGCTACCTAACGGCAATTCAGTTGTATTTGGCTCAAATAATTTCGTCAGTGAAAATTTTAATGCATCAAAACCTCATTTATTTATAAAAGCTGATGTGGTTTTTGGCGATTTGGATATCCGCTATAAATAAAGGATCCCTGATGCTCTTTTTTTTATGGTATTCATCCCGTTCATCAATAAATTACGCTACTGTTGTATAAACATCATTTTGATTTTAACTTGAATTTGGCAGCATCTCTGATTATGGTATATAAAGACATTCAAAACATAGTATGGGACTGGAATGGAACGCTTTTAAATGATGTGGAACTCTGCTATGAAACCCTTAACGTATTGCTGGAAAAACGCAAACTCAATAAAATTACAAGAAACATATATTTAGACCGCTTCACTTTTCCCGTTTATAATTTTTATGAAGGATTGGGGTTTGATTTTACCAGGGAAGATTTCACCCTGCTTTCAGAAGAGTACATGATTTTATATAACGAAGGACTAAAGAGGGCACCCCTGAGCATACTTGCAATTTATGCCCTTAAAGCCATGAAACGCCGTGGTTTATTGCAATATGTGCTTTCGGCCATGGAAGAAAAAGATTTAAAAAAATCGCTTGCCAACAAAGGCATTAAACATTATTTTGCAAAGATTTACGGAAACACAAATCAGCTGGCTGAAGGGAAAATTGATGTTGCCCATTCATTATTCGAGAATGAACAACTGGTACCTGAAGATACCCTGCTTATTGGCGATACCTTACATGATATTGAGGTGGCCCGGGCAATAGGTTGCCCTGTAGTGATTGTTAGCAACGGACACCAGGCATTATCCCGTTTTAAACAAAGCAAGGTTGATGTTGTTGCTGACCTGGGAGAACTCATTGAAAAGCACTTTTTACGATAACCATTGCAGGTTTCAGAAAAGAATTAATTAAACCCAAGGGCATCGAATTATTTACCGGATACCACAATGTTGGTAATATTTTATTCGTTAGCTCACAGAAGGAAATAGAAATAAAATAGTTATGGAGCGAATCGCCATTTTCCCCGGGTCATTTGACCCCTTCACCATCGGACACGAATCCATTGTCAGACGCGGTCTGATTTTGTTTGACAAAATTATTGTTGCTGTTGGTTATAACGCTACAAAACCCGGATTCCTGCCCCTTCAAAACCGTTTGGATCTGATTAGCAATGTTTTTGTTAACATTGAGAAAGTGGAAGTAGATTACTATGAAGAGCTAACTGTTGAATTCGCTCGAAGAAAACATGCCCGTTTTATTTTACGGGGCCTGCGAACAGCTGCCGACTTTGAGTACGAAAGGGCCATCGCACAGGTCAATAAAAGCATGTCGCCGGAAATAGAATCCGTCTTTATCCTGACTACACCGGAATACACCCCGGTGAATTCAACCATTGTGCGCGACATCATCCGTCATGGAGGGGATGCAACAAAATTCCTCCCTCAAAATATTGATTATAAAAAATTTATTCCTGGTAATGATTAGACTGCTTTTACTTATAATATTGTTGGTTTGCTTTCAAAACCATACCCAGGCAACTGATAAAAAAGTTGTTATTTACGGCCATGCCCCTTCTTATGCCAATGATGAGATTGTTTTGTTGAAATATGCCAACTATATTTCAAAACAAGAAATATCACTCGATACAGCACAGGTGGATTCTACAGGAAGCTTCCGCCTTTCTTTCTCCCTTAGTTCAATTACCCGGGTATTTACTCATCTGGGAATTTACAATTGTTATCTTTATGCAGAACCAGGCAATCAGTACGAAGTTATTCTCCCTGAAAAAGTTGAAAAAAAACATGCCCAAAAACTAAATCCTTTTTTTGAAGAAACAGAAGTGCACCTGGCAGTAAAAAACTTTGAACGAGACGACCTGAATTTTTCCATCCGTTCTTTTAATCAATCTTATCTGCCCTACTATAATAAACACGTATACGATGTTTTTGTCCGGCATAATTTTGATGATCTCGACTCGGCAATTACCTCCATCCAGAAACCTTTCGAAGAAATTGAACATCAATACTTCCGGATTTACACCAGGTATAAACTTGCCAGACTTCGATACCTGGCCTATCAACGAAAGTCAAAACGCATCTCAGACCAGTTTTTCCTCAACCAGAAAGTATGGTATCAAAATGATGCCTATATGGAACTTTTTAACAAGGTGTATGATAATTATTTTACCTTCTTTGGACGAACCGAAGAAGGCAAAACCATTTATTCGGATATTTCCGAAGATAAAAGCCTTTCGGCATTAAAAAACACACTGGATACTGATGATGTACTCTCCAATGATACGCTGAAGGAATTTGTCATTCTGAAATGCATTCATGATGAATTTTACGAAGATAATTTTTCGCGATCGGCTTTACTTACCATTCTTGATTCACTGCAAATGACAACAAAAATACCAACCCACAAAGAAACAGCCCTTGAAATACGAAAAAAAATCACCCGTTTGCTTCCCGGGCATGCACCACCCTCTTTTGCTCTGTACGACAGGGATAGTTCACTCATCCGCTTAAGCGATTTTGAAGGCGACTATGTATATCTCAATTTTTGTTCGTGTCAGAGTTACAGCTGCATCAATGAGTTTAATATACTTGAAGAGTTCCAATCGAGACACAAACAGCATGTTACCATCGTAACTGTGGCAGTGGATGAAAAATTCAATACCATGACCCGCTTTCTTGAGCGCTTCCCTTTTGAATGGAAATTCCTTCATTATGCAAATCAGCCTGATATCCTGGAAAAATATGATATCAGGGGTTTTCCGACCTATTTCCTAATCAGTCCGGAAGGAAAATTGTTGCTTTCACCCGCACCTTCACCTTCAGAAGGTTTTGGTGAGCAGTTATTTTACATTATGAAAAACAGAAAGGATTTGTAAAGACTGTCTATTATTTATTCATGGTATCAAACACCAACGGAATATTCGGATAGGTATTGGCAAGATAAACCGGAAGATCCGATTTTGTTACCCAACGTACCTCCTCTATATCTTCTTCCCTTTCGGGAGTGAATGTTTCTTCAGCTTCGTGCTTTAGATGGTACCAGCATGTTTCCTTGAGTACTTTCTCAGTACCAATATGGTACACGTGATAGGTTTGAGTCAGCTTACCAATAATCCTTATATCATGCAGCCCGGTTTCTTCCCTAATCTCCCGAAGGGCTGTTTCCTGCATGTTTTCTCCTGGCTCGGCTTTCCCTTTGGGCAAATCCCATTTGCCTCTTCTAAAAATCATAAGAAACTCACCTTTGACATTCTCTACAATACCACCGGCAGCAGTAATTAATGTAAACAGATGTTGAAACTCCATCCAAAGCAAATCCAGATTATCCGATACAATGAGAAGGTTTTTGGTTTCTGTTTGCTCAAAAATGTTTAAAATCCGGCTTATTCCCTCACGACTCCTGAATACATGAATGAAATCGTAATTTTCCCATTCATGGATGTCCTTGTCATCAGCAAGGGTAATGTAGCGATCGTTGAAAAAAACTTTATACATTTGCGAGATGAAAAATATTGAAGAAACAATAGCCAAATATCTTTTACAAAGTAAAGCAATAAAACTAGAACCCACAACTCCATTTACCTGGGCTTCGGGTTGGAAATCGCCCATTTACTGCGATAACAGGCTTACCCTTTCATTTCCGGAAATACGAACGGCCATAAAAAACGCTTTTGTAGAAACTATCAAACAGCATTATCCTGAAGTGCAAACAATTGCCGGGGTTGCCACCGGCGCTATCGCTCAGGGAGCTCTTGTTGCCGAAGCCATGGGATTGCCATTTATTTATGTGCGCTCAAAGCCAAAGGGACACGGACTGGAAAATTTAATTGAGGGTAAATACACTGCCGGTGACAAAGTGGTGGTAATTGAAGATCTTATTTCTACCGGAGGAAGCAGTTTGAATGCAGTGGAGGCCTTACGGAAAAGTAACCTGGAGGTGCTTGGTATGGTAGCGATATTTTCCTACGGTTTCCCACAGGCTGGGGAAAACTTTAAAACCAGCCAGTGTGCATTGCATACACTCAGCAATTATAATGCTTTGTTGCAACTTGCCTTCGAAACAGGATATATCAGCAAGGAACAATTGCCTGTATTGGAAGCATGGAGAAAAGACCCGGCAAACTGGAAATAACAAACTTTTAAACGATTGATTTGTGAAGATTGAAAGTAAGATTGGAAAAATTCCAAATAGCAGCGAAACCATATTTACCTTTATTTCAAATTTCAACAATTTTGAAAATTTTGTACCCACTGACAAGGTCAGCGATTTTGAATCAACTGGGGAATCCTGCAGCTTTTCTGTTCCGGGCATGGGTACGGCAGGCCTAAAAATAATTGAAAAAGAGCCCAATAAGCTGATTAAAATTTCAAACGATGAAAAAACAAGCATCAACTTTTATTTATGGATACAACTAAAGGAAGTTGCTGAACAGGACACGCGAATAAAAATAACCATGAAACCCGATGTAAACCCCATGATGCTGGCTATGATCAAAAATCCACTGAAAAAATTTGTCGATTCGTTGGTTGAAAAAATGGAATCATTTCCTTTTGGCTCACCTTAACTCCGGAAAGGACACTTCTTTGAAGGCATACTTTCTGATTTGACTGTTTTCATCCTCCAGTACAAGCAATCCGCTTGGCTCAACAGTCATAATCCTGGCCAGAAAAAAACCTGAATCATCTTTAAACTGATGAATGGAGTTAAGCAAATATAAGGATGAAATATATTCATCCATCAATTGTTCAACACCAAAAGTCCTTAGCCTCTCCCACCTTTCAAAAAGGCAAACATGGAGTTTATAAAGGATCTCTTCAATCCTGTATGTTTCGCCTGTAATACTTTTAAGGGATACCGGGTTGGGAAGCTGTTTTGAAAAAGCGGTTTGATTCACGTTCAATCCTGTACCTATAACACTGTATAAAAGATAAGATCCTTCAATGCTGTTTTCTATAAGCATCCCGGCTATTTTTTTATTGCCTGTAAAAATATCATTTGGCCATTTTATTCTTCCCTGAACACCAAACTCATTTAGTAAATCAATGATGGCGAGAGAATTAATCACCGAAAGTGAAAACTGTTGTCTTGGCTCAAGAAAACGGGGATACAGAATCCAGCTGGCAAGCAAATTCTCACCAGAATTACTTTCCCAACGGTTTCCCTGCTGCCCTTTACCTTCTTCCTGAAATCCAGTCCAAATAACCGTCCAACCGGGTGGATCATCTTTTACAAACTGGGCTGCAAGAACATTGGTAGATGGTACAACCTCATAATATTCAGGAAAATATGGTATTCTATCCGTTTCTGTCATATCTGGTACAATAATTGAAACAATATAATCGGTTTTGTGTTTTTCAGGAACCCAGACCACGATTAAAGGTAATAACATTTACAGCAAAGGTAAATATCTGAGCGTAAATGATTAAAAATTGATTACATTTGTGACTAAAGGAATTGGATGAATAAAGAAAAAAAGATTAATAATAAAGAACTTATACATACAATATTAGAAGGAATTCAGGATAAGAAAGGCAAGGGTATTATTAATGTGGATTTAAAAAAAGTCCAGAATGCGATCTGCCAAAATTTCATAATCTGTCATGGTGACTCAAACACCCAGGTAAATGCCATCGCCGACTCGGTTGAGGGAAAAGTGATTGAGGAGCTTAACCAAAAAACATGGCATAAAGAAGGATACGGAAATTGTCATTGGATCCTTTTGGATTATTTCGATACTGTCGTGCATATTTTCCAAAAAGAATACCGTGATTTTTACAAACTGGAAGATCTTTGGGCTGATGCTCATGTTGAACACATTGAAGTGGATTATTAAGCTTTGGAGGAAATATTAAGAATGGAGCAAAATAAAAAGTATAAAAAAACACCGGGAAACAACGCTGGTCCGGATAAGAAGAATGGAAACGGCGGGCTACAAAATAATAAACCAAAATTCAATGTTTACTGGCTTTATGGCTTGATCATTCTGGGAATTTTTTCTATTCAGTTTTTCAGCATGGGCAATAAACCCATTGAAATCAATGAAAACAGGTTCAAAAACCAGATGCTGAAACCAGGAGATGTCAGAAAGGTTGTGGTTGTCAATAAAGAACTTGTTGAGGTTTACATCAAACCAGATCGGCTTGATCAGGAAAAATATGATGATCTTAGGGAGAAAGGAACCGGAATCGGTGGTGCACAAAAAACAGGGCCTCAATATGTCTTTAGCATTGCTGCTGTGGAAACTTTTGAGGAGCGTCTTGCTGAAGCTCAGGAAGGAATGCCGGAAGATGATATTATCTATGCCGATAGCGAAACCAGACCGGATGTATTGGGCAATATTCTGAGCTGGATTTTCCCATTTCTGATTCTTGCTGCCATCTGGATTTTCATATTCCGCAGAATGAGCGGTGGCGCAGGTGGTGGTGCAGGTGGTGCCAATATTTTCAATGTGGGAAAATCCAAAGCAAAACTATTTGATAAAGAAGCCAATATAAAGGTTGATTTTACTGACGTAGCCGGGCTGGACGAGGCTAAAATAGAAATCAAAGAAATAGTTGAATTCCTTAAGAATCCAAAAAAATATACAGATTTGGGTGGTAAAATCCCTAAAGGGGCATTGCTTGTAGGCCCTCCGGGAACAGGAAAAACATTGCTGGCAAAAGCAGTGGCAGGAGAAGCACATGTGCCCTTTTTCAGCATGTCCGGTTCCGACTTTGTAGAAATGTTTGTGGGTGTGGGCGCTTCACGTGTACGCGACTTATTTAAACAGGCTAAAGAAAAGGCACCCTGTATTGTATTTATCGATGAGATTGATGCAATTGGCCGTGCACGTGGCAAAAACCCAAATATGGGCGCAAATGATGAAAGAGAAAACACATTGAACCAGTTGCTTACCGAAATGGATGGTTTTGGCAACAACAGCGGTGTGATCATCCTGGCTGCTACCAACAGGGCCGATATTCTTGACCGTGCGTTGTTGCGGGCCGGACGGTTTGACAGACAGATTCATGTAGAACTGCCCGATTTAAACGAACGAAAAGAAATTTTTAAGGTGCACATGAAGCCCATCAAAGCTTCTAAAGATGTGGATTTTGATTTTATGGCTAAACAAACGCCGGGATTTTCAGGCGCCGATATAGCCAATGTATGTAACGAAGCTGCATTGATAGCTGCTCGAAAAGATAAAAAAGCTGTTGAACGACAAGACTTTCTGGATGCAATTGACAGGATTATCGGTGGACTGGAAAAGAAGAATAAAATCATTACATTCCAGGAGAAAAAGACCATTGCCTATCATGAAGCGGGGCATGCTACAGTTAGTTGGCTGCTCGAACATGCCAATCCTTTGGTCAAAGTAACCATCATCCCTCGTGGAAAAGCACTGGGAGCAGCCTGGTATTTGCCTGAGGAAAGACAAATTACAACGAAGGAGCAATTGCTAGATGAGATGTGTTCGGCTCTTGGAGGACGAGCATCAGAAGAACTTGTTTTTGGAAAATCATCCACAGGAGCACTCAACGACCTTGAAAAAATTACGAAACAGGCTTACGCCATGATTAGTTATTACGGCCTGAGCGAGAAACTTGGCAATATCAGCTTTTACGACTCTACCGGGCAGAATGAATATTCATTTCAAAAGCCCTATAGCGAAAAAACTGCCGAATTAATTGATGCTGAAGTAAAAAGCATCATCGACCAACAGTTTAAGCGGGCCAAAGATCTACTTGCCAAAAACAAAAAAGGGTTAACTCAACTGGCTGAGATCCTGCTTGAAAAAGAGGTAATATTCACGGAAGATTTGGTGAACATTTTTGGTGAACGTAAAAAGAGTGAAGATTTGGTTAAACCTGCAAAAGCCGATCGAAAAAATTCACCAAAAACATCAGCTAAGGTCAAGGAAGAAGGCCTAAAGGATAAACCAGCGAAAAAAAGGCCAGACGGGACTTCCATGAAACGAGAAACACCAGAAGGAAAAGATGAAAAGGGCGATGTGAAAACCCGTAAAAAACAAAAGGAAGAAAAAGAAGCCTGACATCCGAAAAATGGGGAAAGATCGATGGATAAGTGTTTATTCAACTATTTTTGCCCATCAGGCAGAAATAGCTGTTCAGGTATTAAGAGATAAAGGAATAATTGGAGTTATGGTCAATAAACGCGATTCATCCTATACTACTTTTGGAGATATAGAGGTGCATGTTAAACAGGATGATGTCATTCGGGCCAAACAATATTTAAAAGATCTGGAAGCTTGAAAACCCTGATTCAAAGAAGTGTAAGCGGCACAATATATGTACTCCTTATTTTAGGAAGTTTATTGGTCCACGAACTTATTTTTGTATCCGTATTCCTAATGCTGGGAGTGCTTGCCACTCTTGAATTTGCAGCCATAAAAATCCATGAGCATGTAAAGCCGGCAAATCTTGTACTGCCAATATTATTCACAGGTTTTTTTATCATGTCGTATCTTAAGGCTGCCGGTATTATCCGCCCTGAGTCTGTAACTTTGATCATGGTAGCAGTAATGCTTCTACTGATTTACCATATTTTTTGGCCTGAAAATGGCACACGTTCTTTTCTCCATCATGATGCCCTGGGTTTTTTATATATTGTACTTCCCTTCTCACTGGCGCCATACCTTATTTTCCAGAATGGGGAATTCTCCGGATTTATCGTACTCTGCATGTTTTTAATTATATGGGTAAACGATATTATGGCATATGTTATCGGAATACTCCTGGGAAGGCATAAATTATATCCCCGCATATCTCCCAAGAAGTCATGGGAAGGTTTTATTGGGGGTGTTGTTTTCAGTGGTCTTGCCGGATTCTTAATCCATGTTTTTACAGGCCACGGAACGCATTCATTTTGGATATTATACAGTATCGTAATTGCTGTTTTTTCATCTTTGGGTGATTTGTTTGAATCCATGCTGAAAAGACAGGCAGGAGTGAAAGATTCAGGTAACATACTTCCAGGGCATGGCGGCATCCTCGACCGAGTTGATTCAGCACTGTTTGCCATACCGGTAACATACCTGTTTTTTGATTTTTTTATGTAAATTAAAATTATTTGAATCTAATTATATCATAATATATCATGAAATTACATCGTGAAGGTTATCAATTAATTATATCATTTTTTCTTGCCCTTGTATTGTTAAATCTCACAATCTGGCAGATAAGTCTTTCCAATATGATAACCATAATATTTTCAGTCGTTTCTGTTTTTTTCTGGGGATTTATTATTTGGTTTTTCAGAGTACCTTCACGTGAACTTCCAACCGAAGATCCGGATGCAATCCTGTCGCCTGCAGATGGTATCATTGTGACCATTGAAGAAACCGATGAAACAGAATACTTTCATGATCGCAGGTTACAAATATCCATTTTCATGAGCCCGCTTAATATGCATCAAAACACTTTTCCTGTGAGTGGCCAGGTCATTTATACAAAATATCATCCTGGCAAATACCTTGTAGCCTGGCTCCCCAAATCATCTGAGTTGAATGAAAGAAGTACCATCGTCATTAAAGATAAGAAAGGAAGGGAAATCCTTATGAGACAGATAGCCGGTGCGGTGGCCCGAAGAATAAAAACCTACTGCAAGAAGGGGGACAATGTCATTGGTGGAAATGAAATGGGATTCATTAAATTTGGCTCAAGAGTAGACATCTTCTTACCACTGGATACCAAAATAAATGTGGAGATTGGACAATTGTCTGTTGCCATGAAAACAATACTTGCAAATCTTTAATTGCTTTAACATTTTGTTAACAGCAAGCAATATCAAGTTGAATTACCTTTGAAACAGTAATTAACAAAAAAAAAATGAACGTTATGAAAAAATTATTTGCAACTCTGTCTTTGGTATTCTTTTTAGCTGTTGCTTTCTCACCTTTAGCAAGCGCATCAAATATTAGTGTGAATGATGCTACAATTGTAAAAGTAGCTGATGAAGAACCTAAAAAAGACGACAAGAAAAAAGCTGAGAAAAAAGACGCTAAAGCATGTGACAAAAAAGCCGAAAAAAAGGCTGATAAAGGCTGTGCCGAAAAAAAGCCATGCGAAGCGAAAAAACAGGCCTGTGCTGGTGACAAATAATTTATCTTTTAGTCACACAATTTATTTGATGAAAGCTCCTTTTTGGGAGCTTTTTTTATATGGTAGTTTTTGCCCCCCAGAAAAATTATGTAGGTTTGAAAAAAAAAATAATGAACAGGCAGATAGAATCACTTACTAAAGATGTAAAATGGATTGGAATCAAAGATACCGAGTTGGTAACTTTTGACATCGTTATGGAAACCAAATATGGTACTACCTATAATTCATATTTCATTGATGCTGAAAAAAAAGTTATCATCGATACAGCAAAAGAGAAGTATAAAGATGAATTCCTTGATAAAGTAAAAGCTGTTGTCAATCCAGAAGATATTGATTACATCATCCTAAACCATACTGAACCCGATCATTCAGGCTCCTTGAAACACTTGTTAAAACTGGCTCCACAGGCTAAGGTATATGGCAGCCGGCAAGCTATAAACTACCTGAATGAAATTATCAATGAATCCTTTGACTTTTGCTATGTGAAAGATGGTGACACCCTGAATCTGGGCAATAAAACACTAACGTTCATCAGTGCTCCTAACCTGCACTGGCCGGATACCATATACACTTACCTGGCGGAAGACAAGCTTTTGTTTACCTGCGATTCATTTGGTGCTCATTATTGCAGTGATGCGATATTTGATGACGAAATTGATGATTATTCTGATGCCTTTCAGTATTATTACGATGTCATCCTAAAACCCTTTAGCAGATTTATGCTTAAGGCTATTGAAAAAATCAAACCTCTTGACATATCCATGATTTGTCCGGGCCACGGACCGATTTTACGAAGCACCTGGAAAGCGGTTGTTAACAAAACCGAAGAACTTTCGAGAAGCTACCTGGAATCTGCAGGTGACGGATCATCCAGAAAGATACTCATTGCCTATGTATCGGCATACGGGTATACCAAACAAATTGCAAAAACCCTGGCTGATGCCATTCAGGATCAGAACGGATATTCAGTGGATCTGGTGGATATAGAACATATTTTATTGGGTGATCTGGAAGCTAAAATTATCAGAGCTGACGCCATTTTGATCGGATCTCCCACAATAAACCAAAATACCCTCCTCCCAATTTATAAAATGTTTGCATTAATCAACCCAATACGTGACAAAGGTAAACCGGCAGCCTCCTTTGGTTCCTATGGCTGGAGCGGTGAAGCTGTCCGTGTCATTGAAAGTCATTTGAAACTTCTGAAATTAAATGTGGTACAGGAGGGAATCGCCGCCAAATTTTATCCTAATGACGACAAACTCAGTGAAATCACACAGTTTGCTAAGAATTTTATAAAGCACCTGGAAACGAACTAACCCTGAAAATACATGTAGCTTATGAATAAATAAATTTTCAGCTTCCAATGATGTCTTTCTGTTATTCTGACTTAATTAGCTTAACCACAGCTGACTTTGATGCAGGATGATTGAATCTGACAAAATAAACCCCTTTTGGAAGTTTATTCAGATCAAGCTCAGCGGAAGATATTCCCGGACTTAGGACCTTGCTGAGAGCAAGTGTTCCTGTAGTGCTATAAAAATAGATGGTAACAGGTTTTTCCTGAATTTCAGAAAACTCAATTACAACCCGGTTACCGGCGGGGTTAGGATATAATTCAAAGGGATTTCGAACCTCAGACACCGGATTGTTCGTTGAGGACAAGAAATCTTTTTTGGAAGTGACCTGGACCACTTCCCGGGTATTTTGATTCTGTAAAAAGGCAACAAGCTCAATATTGTTTCTATCGTGTATGGTATTCATATCCCAAACAACATTTCCCTGTTTGGTTTGATCTAACAGCCATGCATTCTTAAAATTTATACCTGCTGCATCAGGGAGAAATTTTCTAAAAACACTTTGATACAACTCAGTTGAATCACTGGAAACCCTATACGACAGGTTGTTTTCGAGTACTGCAATATACAGTGTATAATTTGCAGACGGCATCTGGCTCAAAGCCCGGATAGAATAACTCACCTGTAGGGTATTGTCGACAATTTCCGGTTCAAGACTAAGAGAGAAGGTTGGATCCTGCAGTGACCCCTGAATCAAAATGTTATCACCGGGTTCATTCCCCTCTGTATAATCAAAAGTGTTACGTCCGTCAATTACTGAGTAGGGTGTCTCTGAAATACCGTAATAAAGTAACCTAGCACTGGGATCAACCGGATTTACCAGATTAAAACTATCAATATTTGGAAAACCGGTGTGGTATTGAATATTAACAACATCCTTTTTATTGTCTCTGGTAAGGTTGTTTACCAGCGAATTGGAATATAATATTGCGGAGTCGTTAATGTTTGTAAAATGTTCTATTAATACCTGATGCTGACGTTCTGATATCCAAATATTATCAAAGGAAATTCCCTGATTATTTAAACCCGTTCCATCAGAACCATACACTATTCTGAACTGCACATTGGATTTACCAATGAGGCTATCCAGTCTATGCCTTGTTTCAACCCATTGATTATCAATTATATTTGACCAGCCAATTGATTGATTTCCTGGAAGACCAATGATTTGATATGAGTTAAACCAGTTAATTCCATCATTAAGCCCACCAACCAGCGACCAGGTAGCCCCATTATTTGTAGTATATTGAAGGGCTGCCCCATCACGTGTTTGTTCAAAAATTCGCCAGACATCAAAACTGATATATGGTTTTTTGGAATTACTAAAGCTGAAACACGGGCTTTTCACCCATGACTGTTCCATTTCGCGCACTCCAATATCCGTATACCAGGCTTTATTAGAACTACCGGCTGTAGTAAAATATTCGTCAGGAGTGCCAAAAGTCCAGCTGTTGATTTGCGCATTAAGCTCATTTTCAGTGTTCCAACTTCCTCTTCCAAGTTCGAAATCCTGAAAATACGGCCCTTCACTTAAATCAATGGTTGGTTTTAACTCCAGGGAATAAATCGATGTATCCTTGCAACCAGCGGCTGTTTCGGTAATAAAACGGATATCATAATTTTTAAGTTCAGGAAAAACTTGCGATGTGTTCTCTTCTTCGCTGGTAATGACGCTGGAGCCATGTCTGAATTCCCACAAATAAGATGCAATCTCTGTTTTACTTGTACTGGTATTTACAAACTGAATGGCCGAATCACTATTATAACATTCCGAGGAGACCGTGAATGAACTGGCCGGCTTATCACCAAAGATGATGGTTTTTGCACCTGTATTTTCACAACCAACATTGGTAGTCGCTGTTAACTGAACGGAGCGTGAGCCCGCCGTGGAATAAACATGTGTTGGGTTTTCAAGCGTACTCGTATTTTGCACTCCTGATCCGGCGTCATTGAACGTCCAAAACCATTCAGTTACCGGCTGTTCGCTTGCTGTTAGGTTTAAAAATCTCACCGGATATGGATTTCTTTCATCAACACAACTATCCGAAACTGTAAAATCTATATCAGGCAAAGCAAATACCATTACGTCACTGGTGGTATCTCTGGTACATCCGTTAACAGAGGTAAACGAATAAACAATGGTGTTTGTTCCGACATTTGCATTAGAAGGATTAAAATAAAAAGTCCCTGTACTGTCTACTTCAACACCACTGCCCATAAATACTCCCCCCTGCTGATTTCCGGTTAGCTCAACGGGAGGATCATTAGCACAAAAGTTTTTATCAGTCAGGCCAATAAAGTATATTTCTTCAAGGTATTCAACATTAATTTGTTTTTCTACTGAAAACAAACTCCCATCATTATCCGAATAAGTAATGGTATAAGTACCACCTGAAAGCTGACTGGGATAAACAGTAGCTGTGTTATCATTATGATCGACCAATCCCTTTCCGCCGGATATACTGAATTTCCCTATGGTATTCTCAACATTAGCCCCGGTAAGTAAAATAGGATCACCATTAAAGCAATACACCTCTTTTTCATCCTCGAGGATAAGGCTTGCTGCAGCTTCGATAACATTAACAAGGGCGGTATCCGTACTAAGGCAACCTGTTACCGGGTCAATGTAATAATAAATTATCTCATGTGAAGTCCCCAGGGATCCAGCGATGTCAGGATAGAACGTACCGGTAGATGATACTACTCCATTGCCTTTAAATTCACCTCCACTGGGTGTGGCAGTGAGCGTAACAGGCGGGTGAGTAATTGCATAGGTAGAATTGAGGTTGGTAATCTGTACATCCGTTTTTTCATGGTGTGTTACCTGAGCTGTCCCCGAAAAATTACCAATACAACCACGGGCATCTTTTATGTGGTTAATGGTATAAGTGCCTTCCTGCGACACATTGTAGTAAAAGGGTGTTTGCGTAATATCATGGACTGTATCTGTCAATATCCCATTTACTTCATAGGCTACCTCCCAGGGCTGATCGCCTTCGAACAGGAACACCAGGGGCATTGAGGATTCTTCACAAATCGTAGACTCTCCAAAGAGAGTTGCATTGGACTTGGGATAATGGCTTAATTCAAACTGCCCGCTGGCTTCGCCATAACAATATGAATCCTTTACCTCTACCACCTCATAGACTCCTTGCTGATTTATGTACATATTGAAAATTTCATCTTCTATATCAGAATATACAAGGTTTTCACCATTAACATCAAGCACAATATTCCATGGTGCTGCCCCGGAAAGATTGACTGTAAGTTGTGTGCTGTCTTCTTCGCAAATGGACCGGCTCCCCCCTAAAACGGCAGATGGACGATTATACGAATTTACGGTTGCAGAACCGTTTGACACCCCCGAACCGGTAGCATCGAACATATCAGAAACGCGATAAATACCCTCAAGTTCAACTTTGATAATCGTATCGGTTGAATAAATATCCTGCAAAGTATCATAGGCGGCACTTGTTCTGGTAATATATGCATCAAAAGGAGGCTGTCCTGTAAACTGGAGCCTTATATTAGCTGAATCACCAGGACAGATGGTGGTATCTCCACTGATTACAACAGTGCCACCAAGCAAATCAAGCGCTCCAAAGCTTTGGGATTGATTTAAAAATATCCCAACCCACAGAAAAAAAAGAGATAGTATATGTTTCTTTAAAATCATGTATCAAAACAAAAACAAGTTTTCCAAACTAAAAAAATTCGGAATTTTCACTGATCTTTAAAAATGCTATATCACTGGCACCTCTGAAAACATTTGTACCGATAAGAACAAATTCATCTTCACTGAACACGTGAATTTTTCGTGCAGAAATACCAATCTCACCGTCCAGATGGTTATGCTTTAATAATTCTCCTTCCATGTTATAATACAAAAACCCGATCTGGGTAAAATCAGAACTGATTTCTTCATTTTGTACTACCACCAAAGCATTATTCCACCAAATCATGGATTGTGGAGAAAGTGAATAATCTGCAGAATATTCCTTTTGCCAATCAACTGAGAGAGAAACAGGATTAACACAACTGACAAGGGTCAGATCACCACCATTTAAAGATTTAGTAGAACGGCCCAAGACAAAGACAGCATTGTTGCTTTGTTTTATAAGGCTCAGTGCTATGTCACTTCCGGAGGTACCAAATGTATTAAACCCTTTAATGCTTCCATTTAAATCTGTCCGGATTAACCAAATATCACCGCTTCTGTTACCAATATCAAAGGACTGGGTATTGCCCAATAATAATAAATCATTTTCTACTGCAACTATAGAAACAATCCCATCATTTAGATTTCCACCATACCTGTGTTCCTGTAAAATGGTCCCTTCTTTATCCAGCATAAGCAACCAACCATCCTCTTCGCTTCCATTGTTATCAAAAATACTTCCGACAATATAGATGTTATCCTGATGAATTAACATTTGCCGGGATGATATGTTGCCTCTTACTATAAAATCTTTTTGCCAAATTATGTTTCCATTTATATCTGTTTTTATTACATGTACGGCAGAGGTTTGATTGCTTTCTGCCGGAAGGGAATTAGCCAGTACAATAATATTATTATCATCGGTTAATTCAAAATCAACAACAACGTTATTCATCTGATTATCAATGATAAAGGACTGATTTTTTTGCTGCCCCACATGGTCAAGGCTAAATATTCCCGGATATGTGTTTCCATTGTCGAGGATGCTTCCCAGAATAAAAATACCATTGTTTCGTGACGTGACATCTATTGCTACGTCTCTGCCTGAGGTACCAAAAAACCTCACTGAAGTATTCTCAGGCAGCTCTTCGAACAAATCATCACTGCAGCCCGTTAGGATGGAGATCAAAGCAAGGACTATTTTAATTTTTTGCAACATAGCTACCTGATTTTTACGGGCTTATAAAATGAATAAACATAACCAAAACTCAGGGAATAACGAATCATGGCAAAATCATTATCTAGGTGGTAATATCTGGACCATAATATGGTATTCTGAAATCTGGACCCGGCCAGATGATTTTTCAATCCAAAAGAAGTACGGAAATCCAGGAATAAGCTTCCTTTGGTTAACGGATAACGAAGTCCAAATCCTGCAAGTCCGGTAAAATCAAAATTATTCCGTTGGGCTGAAATGTCAAGTTCAGGACCGGTAAAAGTTTCGTTGTCGTCCTCAGAAAGCACAACGCGTTCGGGCAATCCATTTGCTACAAGCAACTTATTAAAAGACCCTCCCAAAAAAACATAAGGGAAAAATTCTTTCGTATTAAAATGATAACTCAGGTAGAGAGGTACTTCAACTCTGTTTTGAACCTCCTCAAACCGAACTTTAGAAATGTCGGTTAAGTTATTGATAAACTCATGATTTGTCTGAAGTATCACAGTTTCAAGATTCAGGGCAAAATTTCTGTTCAGATAAATAGCAGATGTTACGGCAGCTTGCAAACCGAGATGGTATTTAACACTATTGTCTCCCGAAATACCAATACTTTGAGGATTTATTCGATAAGGCTGTGCCAGATTTGTACCTGTACGTATTCCAAAAGAATACTTGGGTACCGATTCATAGGATTCATAGAGATACACAAATTCCACGGGATCATCGGGCCTGATATCGTAATTTGGATAATCAAAAATAAACTGCTGCATTGTACGTTCTGCCTCGGTCTGGTTACCATCAAATAAATATGTTATCACCAGTAATTTGTACGCACTTATGCGTTCTTCCCGTGAGAATCCTTCTTCGATACATGGCCACAATGTAGATGGCACATCCTCGATAAGGCCGTTTTCAAAAAGTATCCGGGCAGTGTCAAGCTTATAAACACATTTGTTTTCCTGCGCACTGGCGTGCGGAGGGATTACAATCAGAAACAAGTTAAAAATAACCATCCTTTGAAAAACTGCCATTCATTTTTTGATTAGGGGTTACAGGTTTTTTCATATTCTATATCTGAACCGACGTAAGAGTTCCATTCACTTTGATTCATGTTTCTGTTAATAAAATTACACATTTTATCGCTCATAACATCCGAATTTGTAGGCCAGACCATAAAGTTTCCACGCTGACTGGTAGAAACCAGATGCTGACTGTCGGCACTGAAAGCTACGGCCAGCACCCATGAATCGTGTCCGGACAGCACAATGGGCGGCATGTTCAGATTCTCAAGTGACCATAAACGTACTGATCCGTCAAGGCTGGATGAAGCAAGATACCTTCCATTTGGACTGAAATCAAGGTTTAAAATCCGCTGTTTATGACCCGACAGGGTTCGAATGAGATTTCCTGACTGAGGGTTTAGCAATTTTACCTGACCGTTTTTATCACCAAAAGCAACTAAGCGTCCGTTATCACTGTAATTAACAGCATAAATTGTATTTCCCTGCTGCTGGTGTAACTCAATTGAATTCTGGTCCTGAAGGTTCCAAAGGATCAACCTTCCATCATCTGTACCACCGATTACATATCTACCATCAGGGCTGGAACTAATGGAGCGCACACCGGAATTATTTTCCGTAAGCAGACGCCCCTCAAAAGTTGAAAGATTCCATGCAATAATGGATTTATCACCACTGGAACTTATCAAAGCACTGTTATCCGGAGTAAAAGCAAGGGACCAAATCCACCCGGTATGCCCCCGGAGTTTTGCAGGCGGGCTTTGCGGTTGATCCAGATTAAACAGCAATATATGGTTTTCGCCGGTACCCGCTGCCAACCATTTGCCATCATTGCTTAGAGCCATGGAACGGTTCAAAACGTTATCATCCATAATGGTGGCGTGGGGAGTCTGTGGACTGTTTATATCCCATTCATAGATTTTACCTTCACCACCCAGGGTATAAAATAAATTGGCGTTTGGATGGAAGCTAACCCCTCTAACAGCTCCTAAATGGGCTTCAACACTTTGATATACGGGATCGTTAAATGATTTCAAGGATGACAGCAACGCATGATATATATCTGAATTATGTTCTTGTCCGTTGTATCGCTCATTATAAATATAAGCCTGATATGCCAATAACCCTTTTAAATTTTTGTTTTGGTTTATTTGAAGCGAACGAATTGCCATCTCATTTGAAATTGAAAGGATACGCTGTCGATACTCCCGTTCTTTTGCCAGTTGGGCTTCTGTTTTCTCTTTTTCTGTTTCCCGGAGCGTTTCCTCCACAATTTCGCGTTGCTGGCGTTCAAGAATAGATGTTTGCCGTAGTATCTCCGATTCAAGCTCGGCTTCCGTTGCCGTCTGAAGGGCTTTGTCCTTTTCATCATCCGACAATTCAGACAACTTCTCAGCAATTGCTCTCTTTTCCTGCTCCAGTTGAGCATTTCGTTGAGCAATGCTTCGCAATTCTTCAGCTTCCAGTGTTCGTGCAATGGCAATTTTCCGTTGTTCTTCAGCTTCCTGACTGGCTTCTTCCGCTGCAAGCCGTTGTTTTTCGGCCTCAACTCGCTGGAAATTTGCATATAATACCAATCCGAGAAAAATTACAGCAGTGACCCCGAGTACAGAGGCAAACCTACGTGTCCGGACGAGGGTCCGCTTTTGCATGCGTATTTTATTTCTTTCTTCGGCCTGGTATCTTTTTTCACTGGCATCCAGAAACACCATTGTCCGCTCAAATGCAGGATTATACCGTTTAGCCCAGGCAAGATTAGGTTTAAATCTTTTTCTCCAGTTTTGTGCTAATAGCAAATCAGGCGGTCGCCACAATCCGGCTTTACCCAACTGGTATAATTCAGCGGCCTCTGATATTCGCAGATACATCCTTACAGACTCTATTTCTTCATCAATCCAGTTTTTGAGCCTGTCCCAGTTCCGCATAATGCTTTCATGCGAAATATCAATAACCGTATCAGCAGTAATTGGTGTGGTAATGCTGGGTGTAAGAAATGCACGTCCTTCTGTACGGAATTTGTTTATTACTTCGATGGTATCCTTAACCGGGGCCTGAGCTACGTTTGCAATTGTCGAAACTTTAGCCGGATGCCTTATCCCCCTGTTATCTTCTCCCCTTTCAGTAAGGGTAGTAAACATGCTTCGGCAAATCCTTTGCCCTTCTTCATCTAACTCATTAAAGGCTTCATCTGCATGATACGAGATTGCATTGTCAATTTTACCAATAGCCTCATAATCAACATAAGATATTGGCGAAAGCGGATCACTGTACTTCTTCCAATGCTCATAGGTCCGCATGAGGGCATGCTGAATCACTGAGAGTGAATCTACTTCATCTGTTACATTATTCAAGAGTTCATAAACCAACTGCTCTTCAATTTTAACGCCTGCAACAGATATCGGGCCTGTAACTACCCGCTTGTAATCCTCTCTTGACATCCTGGGAATAAGGTAGTTACTCATATTTATCCGTTGAGCCAGGTCAGGAAATTGGGAACATTCACCCATAAAATCCGATCGCATGGTTAGAATAATATACACAGGAACATTTTTCTGACTTACGGAATCTGTCAACAGCTTGATGAAGCTTTCTGTTTCGTTGATAACATCAAAATTCCGTGTTGCTTCACGAAACCGGAAAAGCTCTTCGAACTGGTCAACAATTAACAGCATATTTTGCTGATCAGGCAGCCGCATCTGTTTTATAACCTCTACAATTCCATCGGAACTCCGTTTAAGGAGTGAAAGAAAAAGTGGTTTAAGTGTTTTTTCTTTTTTTCTCTTCTCTGGCAGGTTATTAAAAAGGGCATCTGCAAGATTTTCTATTGGACTGCTTCCGGGGCGGAAATGAACAATATTCCAGTTTGCACCCGCCTCGGGAATAAATCCTCCCTGAAGCCCTGAAATAACCCCACAATAAATTAAGGACGATTTTCCTTCGCCTGAGGCACCGGTAACCGCAGCAAAACGATATTTAGTGAGATTTCGGATAACTTCAGCACTTTGTCCTTCCCTGCCAAAAAACAAGTAGGTATCATCAATGCTGAAAGGTCTCAATCCCGGAAATGGATTCTTCCTGTCAGATTGCGTAGCAATATGTTGTTTTATGACTTCTGTATCAGCCATTTTCTTTTGCATGAATCAGATTTACGAAAGGTTGAAGTGTTTTCTGCAACATCCCTTCCTGAATTATCAATTTCATCGTATCGCCCAGGTCTCGTCTGAACAAATCTTTATATGCATCCTCTTTCAGAAGCACTGCAGTGATTTCAAAAGGTTTGGACCGACCGTAACCCCAAACTTTTTTTAAATCATTAAGTTTTGCATTAAGCCATTGTTCCAGGCCATTATAAATTATTAAAACACCGTCACACCTGATAAGGTTTTCAAAATGGGCCTCAACGATATTTTCAATTCCAAAATCAAGCCTTATTGGAAGCATCCCCTGATCCTTAATTTGCGACTCTATTTCAGGTATCAGGCTGGTATTCTTATAATCATGGATGATGTATACCGATTTTTTGTCCCTCAGTTGTTCCCTTGCTATTTTATCCTTATTTCTTAATGTTTTTGAAATGGTGCTCTTGAGATCTTCCAGGGGGGCCTGAATAATTTCGGTACTCTCGTCGGTTTCTTCACGTTTCAATCTCCGGAGATATAATTCCTGACGTTGATCCGGAATTTTCAAATAGGGCGGAATCCAAATAATTCGTTTCAGTTTTTTTTTATTGGTGCCTTTTTCCAGCACTTCCCGCACAATTCTGTTTTGTAAATCAATGAGAGAATATGCTCCACTTTTGATGTAATCGCCGTAGATTCCTCCCATAATATGTATTGAAAGGTCGCTTTGTGCCACAATATTGGTCAACTCATTCTTCAAATCATCCAGGGATGTTGGAAGAGGTGTTTCAGGCAAAACTTTAAATCCCCTGTGTTTTAATTCTCTTTCTATTTTGTCTCTGTAAAGATCCTGATCATTTGTAGTTTCAGCAAGAAAGATTGTAGCCTTGTGACTATCTGAACTCCCGGCAAGGGATATAGAGGCATGCACATCAAAAGCCAGATCGATGAGCTTTTCCCAAATACTTGATTCTTCAGGAATACGTTGAGAAAAGTCAATAGCTTTAAAGCCCCGAACACCGGCAGTTTTTTCAAACAGATGGTAGAAAGGGAAATGTAAAAGCCAATCTTCTTTTATTACATTCAATACCGGTTTACGAACAATGTTAAACACCCGCAGACTGGAGCCATTACTTTTTGCCCTGTTTAGTGCTGCCTGATATAGTCCTTTCAGGTATTTTAAATAAGTTTCATTACGAAGGAGTTCCGGTGACAGGACGACAAAAACATTTAAAAACGATTCTACTTTTCGAAGAAATTCATCTATTTTCTCTTCTTCGGTCTGAAGGCTTTTTATTTCAAGTTCGAATGTTGATTCAAAAACCTGGTTATATAGCTGTTCAAACAATTTTGCGAATTCAGAGACCCATACAATAGTAGTATCCGGTGCATTTTGATGCATCAGCGGATATACAACTAATATTTTATTGGGGTTTGCCATGCTCAAGTTACACAAATAATTTTACAGGTTTTTTCATCTTCTTCTGCGGAAGTTTTTTGAAATTTTTATAAGTCTCGTAAAAGTCATTCATTATTTTCTGAAAAACAACCTCTAATTCCGGAAAATCAAATATTTGTAAATTTAAAAATTCTCTGGAAATACTATAAAAAACCGTATCCTCTTTTGGGTATAATGTAAATTTATTATCCTCATTATGATGAAACATTCCAAAATCGATGATATTATTTTCACTGATTGTGAAAATTATATGCTCATCGTGTACCAGATCTACTCTACCGCTTTCAATAAACATGATAGGGTACCTCCATGGTTCACCTTCAAAGGTCAAATTACCTGATTCTTTCAGTGAATTTATCTCTAGATATTTCGCTAACTCTACCAGAATAGTGGAACGTAAGGAATTAAAGTAAGGTATTTTATAAAGGAAATTAATTTTTGATAACAACAGGTGCGATTTTCTGCTTTGATAAAATTCAACTGAATTGTCCAGATAATATTTTGCATTTACATCAAGCCTTTCGACTACTTCGTAATATAAATCAACATCATTTTTATAGATTAAACAAGCTGCAGTTTCCTGGATAAGCCTGTCTTTATGAAAAAGGCACGATACAATCACATCATTTATCTTTACCTCATCCAAAGAAAGGTAGTAATTTAAAATACAGGCTTTTGTATAATTACTGGTTTGTGAAGATTCGGCAACGAGCATTTGATCAAATGCTTCATCATAAGGAATTTCTTCAAGCACATAAAAGTATTGTAATGTTTTAACCTTATGGTAGGGGGAGTTGAATTGAAGGGTTGGCACCAAAACAGATTTTATGTTCTCATCAAGGATATTATCCAGCAGTTCCAATCCAAAATGATTGGCAGTTAAATCTTCATTTTCAATATACTCCTTGAGCCTCAGTATAATATTTCTGTTATAAACTATTGATAATAAGTCAAATATGTTTTGCCTCGCTACCTGGTTATCTTTTCTTATTGCATCAATTATGCTTGGGTCAGTTTTCTGTCCTTTTAATATGTAGAGCAGGTTCATATTCTTGCTGACAGCTCCTATTATCTTAACAATAGCATTAAGTACACGGTATTTATCAGCATCCTTTGCCTCAAAGCCACCTTCAATAAGTGAACCAATGGCCTGGAAAGAAACCTCAGGACTGGTATAATCAATTTTACTCAGCAGTAATTTTTGTGCACGCAAGCTTTTGAATTCACCAATTAGTTTTACAATTCTTTTCAGCAAACGGTCATCTGTCTTAGGGTTTAAAAAAGCTTTTTCAAGGTATTCCAACCCGTCTTCACCGATGCGTAAGAGCACATCGTATGCGTAAGCATAATTCTCGGTTGATGCTAAATGCTCCAGCATTATAGGCGACAAATCACTTGTCCGGTAATTAGTGGCAGCAATAAACGCCGCCTTTTTCACTTCTGGCCTGAAATCTTTTAACAATAATACCAATTGGGAAATAAGCTTGGGATCCTTGAGTGAGCCAATCATATTAGCTGCCAGAATCCGGTTTTCCGTTACCCTTGAATCAACCAGCTTAAAAATGTTTGTATATTCCCGGCTGGTTTGAATATGTCTTGAAAATATCTCGGCCAGTTTTCTGAACCGGGCTTTCAGATAAACATCCCGGATGCGTTTTGACTGCCTTTCGATCTGTCCCTGATATTCTATTACACTCAAGGCTTCAATGCGTTCGATGGCAAAATCTGTAACTTTTTCGTGGCTGTTTCCAAGAAGATAATAGAGGTTATTTCTAAAATCGGCAGGGTAATTATCCTCGGCGAGTTTAAGGGTGTAAAGCATCTTTTCCGGGGAATCAAGCAAATTCAGTTTGTACAGCCTTTCACGCAAAGCAATAATTTTATTCAAAAAATACTTTCGTGTCATTGCCAGACTACCGAGGAAAATCTTTACATTTTTGTTGAACCGTTTCAATAAAAAGAAATTTACTATGATATGCGCTAATAGCACAGCTCCCAATAATAATACAACAGGCAAATAATCATCAGCAAAAGCTTTAATAATCAGAAACAAAATACCACCTCCGATGAGAGCTGCCAGAAACCTTACCGGTCCGGTGAAGAATTTTTCAATAATGTCACACTTGGGTATTTCATAAATCCTGTATTGTAAAGACAAGGCTGGTTTCTCTATGGAAGCCTGCAATATAACAGACACAAACTTTATCAATGCAAATATGATAAAGAAAAGGGAATACCGGCTGATGATATTATTTTCGCCAACCACCAGGTACATAACTATGGCAATACCCACCAATACAAAATTGATGATCGGAACAATAAAAACATTATAAGGCGAATCATAGGTATGAAGGATACGTTTAACCAACACATGACGGAAAAACAACATTCCAAAGGCTAAAACACCAAAAAACAACCCAAGAAATTTAGAGTATCCCAGGGCATTGTTGTAGGTTGTCTGTACAAGGGACAAAAAAGAGTAGTGAATTAACCAAAACGAAACACCTGAGAGAATTACTGTAAAAAAAACTTTTCGCAAAAATTTGTCCGAAAAAAAATCGGTAGGGTAAATATTAAGGAAGGAGCTGGCATGCGCTCGTCTTATTGATGTGGTTACGGACTGAAGTTTATTGTTAATCACCCCCTGAGCTATAAATGCAATTACCACGCCCAAAGAACTTATAAGTATGACCTCCAAAGCATTGTTGGAGAGAAATGAGAGATAAAAAAGAATAAGGAAACCCACAAAACTCATGCCCCCATAATATCCCAGATCGGTTAAAAAATAATAACGCTTTTCCTCATCATTGGATTTGAAAAATCTGTGAATATAATTCAATTGTTGGTATGCAAGGATATTTATCGGAACCGACATTAAAAACATAGCATAATGCCATTTCCGATTTGGTACTAAGGCCGGCCCATAAAAGAACACTAGGGAAAGAATCAAAAGAATGCTTAACAGATATACTCCGTAAAAACGGGCCCTGATTTGCAGCTGCTGTCCGGCAATAAAAGGATAAATCAAAAGGGCTAAGAATCCGGAAAGCACAATAGCGAGGGGTAATTCTTTTATCGAATAGACTCCCAAAAACTGGGCTATGGCAGCAATATCAAAGGCTGCAACAAACATCCCTATGCCAAACGCATTTATTATTAACAAGATCAGCTTTCTGACATCTTGCGGATAGACATGTAAACGGCGTAAAATGCGTCTGTACATTTTTATAAGTTTATCAACAAAAATAGTAAACCTGAGGAAAAGAATCACACCATTATACCATTAACCTGATGTTTTTCTAAAAAAGAAAAACCTAAGGTAAAAAGGGTTTGGCTGAGAAATAACGGTTCAACCTTAACGAGACAATTAGTTGATTCATTTGCAGTAGTGATGATCACATAATTTTCACCCATGCATTCAACTGATTATGAACCGGGAGTTGCTAAATCGCTTAAGGTGTTGTAGGGTATTCATTGTTTATCAGGTATCTTCAAATAGATCCTATAAAAATAAAAGCAAAAGCGGTCAAAAAATTCCATCCATATCCAAAGCAGTCTGAATGTGAGTGACGATATCCGATGCTTTTATGTTATCTCCTTCGATGGTAAGTCTTGCCTGGGAATAGTATTTTTCTCTTTCATTGAGCTTATTTTCAACAAATTCTTTTAGCTCTTCCACAGATTTACCCTTAATCAAAGGACGCTCTGTATGCGAATGGATCAAACGGCTTGCAAGAATCCCGGGTTTAATTTTCAGGTATACAGTCAGTCCAAGTGTATTCATTAAGTCTATATTTCCATGAAAACAAGGAGCGCCTCCCCCAGTGGCAATGGCTTTGCCATCCAAATCCGAGAACTGCTTCAATGCTTTGTTTTCAAGCAGCCTGAAAGCCTGTTCACCAGCATTTTGGAATATTTGAGGGATGGTCATTCCTTCCTGTGTTTCAATAAACTCGTCGAGATCGATGAATTCCAGCCCCAATTCACCGGCTACGCGTTTGCCAAGTGTTGTTTTACCACTCCCCATGAAACCAATAAAAAACACATTCATGTTTCTGGATTTTTAGAAATTCAGCTCCATTTGTGATGTTCCATTCTCATCACCATCATTGTCGTCTGAATCATTTCCATTGTCCAATCCTTCAGGTACCTCTTCTTCCTTATGCAAAGGTTCTATCTCTGTTACTTTTCCTACCTCAAATGTGGTCAATCGTTTTCCTTTTGCCCGATGGCTTTTAACTGCGATAAACTCATCCACATCCACAAGTTCATCTTCCCTTTCCTTATGCTTACCCTTAAATTCAATCTTTATCCGGGGATATTTTTCCGCGGTGATCAGGATAACTTTTGAATCTGTATTCTCTCCAATAAATGACTGCAGGCTTTCTGTCAGCTCAATGTTAAATCGTTTGAGATAGTAAAAATCCACATCGGCATCGTAATATACTACAGAATAAACCTTGTTTTCATTGAATTTTTCGACAAACAACAAATCATCTTCAAAATGGGTGGTAAGATCGGTGTTGTATATTTTGTATGTGCCTGACTTGTTTACGGCCAATAACCTGTCGCCGGCAAAAAATTCACCGAGATACTCTCCCTTTTTATCATCATTCAACCGGCGTACTGCGGTATCAAACCATAGTTTTCTGCCACCGAGGGTTGATTCTCCTTTTTCTTTTAATACAACCTTATGGATGGCATACTTGGTGAGGATATTACCTTGTGACCCGCGTCCTTTTATTGCCAGCTCGGAAAAATCCACCTCAAAAATGGTCTTTTTCAATCGTGCTCTTGGTTTCAGGTATACTTTTATCACTTCTGCTTCCCCATTTGGGTTTACGCTGTGATAAAGGATCTGACTGCCTTCAGTACCTTTGGTAAAGGTATATTCCTTGTCGCGGGTTATGCCTTTGACTGCACAGCGTTTCATGTAAATATTGCCATTCCAGCCATCGCGGTAAACGATGTTATAAATGGTGCGGCTGTCATTCCGCTTGAACACATCCACATGAATGATATCCTTGCCCACAAAGGACTTCTCAGAGACTTTGGTGATGATGTAAGATCCGTCTTTTTTTATGGCAATGATATCATCGATATCAGAACAATCACAAACGAATTCGTCTTTTTTCAGGCCCGTACCAATGAAACCTTCTTTGCGGTTAACATATAATTTTTCATTAGCCACAACTACCTTGGCAGCTTCAATATTCTCAAAGCTTCGGATTTCGGTGCGACGTTCCCTGTCCTTTGCGTATTTCTTTTTTATATCCTGAAAATACTTAATGGTAAAGGGGATTATATTGGCAAGATGATCCTTTACCACTTCCATCTCGGCCTCCAGTCCATTAATGAATTCATCGGCTTTAAAAGAACTGTATTTTGAAATTCTCTTGATGGGAATATTGGATAGTTTAATGCAATCATCCCGGGTGACATCCCTGACAAGATCTTTTACATAAGGCTGTAAATCCTTTTCAATGGTTGTAAGTATTTCTTCTTCGGTCTTACAGTCTTTAATATTCTCATACAGCTCATTCATAATGAATATTTTCTCCAGCGAGGCCATGTGCCACTGTTCCTGAAGCTCCCCCAGTTTTATCTCAAGCTCTAACTTGAGAAGCGCCAGCGTATTGTCAGCCGATATTTTCAACATCTCTGTAACGCCCAGAAAACGGGGTTTTTCATTTTCAATTACACAGCAGTTTGGCGAAATGGATGTTTCACAATCGGTAAAGGCAAACAAAGCATCAATGGTTTGATCGGGCGACACACCAGGGCCAAGATGCAGCTGAATTTCGACATGCTCGGCAGTGTTATCATCAATTTTTTTAATCTTTATTTTACCCTTTTCATTGGCTTTAATGATGGAATCAATAAGCGTACCTGTGGTTTTCCCATAAGGTACTTCCGTAATGGTAAGCGTTTTGCGGTCGGTTTTTTCAATTTTTGCACGTACCTTAATCACTCCTCCGCGCAAGCCGTCATTGTATTTGGAAGCATCCATGAGGCCGGCGGTCGGAAAATCAGGTAAGAGCTCAAAATCCTGTTTTTTCAAGTATTTAATCGATGCGTCTATAAGCTCATTAAAGTTGTGGGGAAGTATTTTAGATGCCAGGCCCACAGCAATACCTTCCACTCCCTGAGCCAGCAACAGCGGGAATTTTACAGGCAGGGTAATGGGTTCCTTGTTTCGTCCGTCATAAGATAGCTTCCAGTTGGTTGTCTTTGGGTTAAACACCACATCGTTGGCAAACTTTGATAAGCGGGCTTCAATGTAACGTGGTGCTGCAGCGCTGTCGCCGGTAAGGATATTCCCCCAGTTCCCCTGTGTTTCAACAAGCAAATCCTTCTGTCCGAGTTGTACAAGTGCATCGCCAATGGAAGCATCGCCATGGGGATGAAACTGCATGGTATGCCCGATGATATTGGCCACCTTGTTAAACCGTCCGTCATCCATCCTGCGCATGGCATGTAAAATACGACGCTGCACAGGTTTCAGCCCGTCATTCAGGTGAGGCACTGCACGCTCCAGGATCACATAACTGGCATAATCCAGGAACCATTCCTGATACATGCCTGTAATGCGCGTGACCTCAGCAGGTGAATCACCGGATAAATCCGATTTCATTTCATCATCAAGTTCAAAACCTTCTGTGTTGTTAATATCATCGTTGCTCATTGCTCAAATACCTCACTTTCTAAAAAACCATTATATCTCAATCATATCAAGCTCTACGCGAAGGTTGTCAATGATAAAATTTTGCCGTTCCGGGGTGTTTTTTCCCATGTAAAAGCTTAACATTTCCGAAATAATATCATCCTTTTTTATGCGGACCGGCTCAAGGCGGATATTTTTACCAATAAAATGCTTGAATTCATCAGGCGAAATCTCGCCCAACCCTTTAAAACGGGTTATCTCCGCGTTTTTACCCACTGCCCTCAGGGCCTTTTCTTTTTCCTCATCAGAATAGGAATAGAATGTTTTCTGCTTATTCCGGATCCGGAAAAGCGGGGTTTGAAGGATGTACAGATGCCCTTCGCGGATCAAATTTGGGAAAAACTGAAGAAAAAAAGTAATTAAAAGCAGCCTGATGTGCATGCCATCAACATCGGCATCGGTAGCAATTACCACCTTGTTGTATCGCAGGTTATCCAACCCGTCCTCAATGTTGAGGGCAGCCTGCAATAAGTTAAACTCTTCGTTTTCGTAAACAATTTTTTTGGTTAACCCATAAGTATTCAGCGGTTTACCTTTCAGGCTAAAAACAGCCTGAGTGGCTACGTCGCGGGATTTTGTGATGGATCCGCTGGCTGAATCACCCTCGGTAATAAAAATGGTGCTTTCCAGCTTACGTTCATCTTTCGAGTCCAAATGAACTTTACAATCACGTAGTTTTTTATTATGTAAATTTGCTTTCCTGGCGCGTTCTTTAGCTATTTTTTTGATCCCTGAGATAGCTTTCCGCTCTTTTTCGCTCTCCAGAATTTTCTTTAGGAGAATATCCGCCGTATCAGGATTCTTGTGCAGATAATTATCCAGTTGGGTTTTTACAAAATCATGAATAAAATTGCGGACTGACGGACCGTTCGGCCCCATATCCTTTGATCCCAGTTTTGTCTTTGTCTGTGATTCAAAGACCGGTTCTTCTACTTTAATGCTCAAAGCCGCCACAATAGAAGTACGGATATCAGAAGCATCAAAATCCTTACGGTAAAAATCTCGGACTGTTTTTACAATAGCTTCCTTGAAAGCCACCAGGTGGGTACCTCCCTGGGATGTATGCTGCCCGTTGACAAAGGTAAAATACTCTTCATCGTACCGGTTTCCATGGGTCATCGCCACCTCAATATCCTCCCCTTTAAAATGCATGGCCTGATAAAGTCCTTCGTCGCTGATGTTTTCATTCAGTAAGTCAAGCAACCCGTTTTTTGAATAAAATCGGGTGCCGTTAAAATTAATGGCCAGGCCGGCATTCAGAAAAACATAATTCTTAATCATGCTTTCCAGGTAGTCGGTAATATAATGGTAACTACCGAACATTTTTTCATCCGGGACAAACATCACCAGGGTTCCATTTGGCAAATCGGTATCTGCTTCAGCCTGTTCGGATACAACATTTCCTTCAGAAAATTCAACAGCTTTTACCTTGCCATCGCGGATGGACTTGATTTTAAAATTGGAGGAAAGGGCATTGACCGCTTTTACCCCTACCCCATTTAATCCCACGGACTTTTTAAACGCCCGGCTGTCGTATTTTGCGCCTGTGTTCATCTTGGAAACCACATCAACTACTTTACCAAGGGGAATGCCCCTTCCATAGTCCCTGATTTTCACAACGTGCTCATTCACGGTAATGTCTACCTTTTTACCAAAGCCCATCATGTATTCATCAATGGCATTATCAATAACTTCTTTGACAAGTATATAGATACCATCATCCGGGGAAGAACCGTCGCCAAGCTTTCCGATATACATACCGGGGCGCTTACGGATATGTTCTTTCCAGTCGAGGGTACGGATGCTATCTTCTGAATAGTTTGCTGTCATACTATAAAATTAGTTTGTCACAAATATAACTAAATAGGCAGTGCGACTCGAATTTGTTTTTTAACAGATTAATTAACAATTTATTGTTTATTTGCTTATTTTGAACAAATTAGCACTTTGGGTTGTCTTCATTGCTTCTGATTTTTCCTGATATCCACACCGAACTTCCACCCTACTCCAGCAATCCCATTTGTTCCATGAGCAAGGAGGCATTCATTTTTTTGGTGATGCCAGGATATAGTTTATAGTCAAACCGGATGTCCGGGCCATCAATCTCAATTTCAAAACACAAATTACGGATTACATCCGGAAAAGCTGTTTCCAGGTCGCCCAGAGACAAGTCGTGCGTAGCAATTATGCCCGTTGCCTTGAGACGGACAAGTTGTTTAAGAAAGGCTGCTGAACCCTTTTGTTTATCAGCTGAATTGGTCCCTTTAAGAATTTCATCAAGGATAAAAAACACATCCTGACCGTTTTTGATATGTGTGAGCAATTGCTTCAGTCGTAACAATTCTGCATAAAAATACGATTCATTTTTTGTAAGCGAATCGCTAGTGCGCATGCTGGTAAAGATTTTCAGTGGTTTATATTTAAATTGACCGGCACAGACCGGCAGTCCCATGCCTGCTAATACAAGATTTGTAGCTACGGTACGTAGAAATGTGCTTTTACCGGCCATATTCGCCCCGGTAACAATAATAACTTCGCCTTTTTTGGAAATGGTAAAATCATTACATACGCGTTCCTGTGCCCGAATTAAAGGGTGACCCTGCGCTTTCGAATCAACAATGAGTTCTGTATCCACCTCGGGAAAAACATACCCCGGAAAATTAAAAGCATAATTGCCCAGACTACACCATGCATCAAACTGAGCCAATACCCGGAACCAGGAAGGTACTTCACCGGCATGGTGAATTTTCCATTGAGAAATCCTTGATATGCTGGTAAAATCAGAAAGTAAAAATCCATTCATCAAAACGCCCGCTAACATATTTAACCGGCTGTCAAAAAAGGTAAGAATCCGGCTTAGGTTATGAATTTTTTGGGATGAAGGATCATGCTTATGTATTAGCACCTGCTGTATTTCCAATAACACACCGGATTCAAAGGGCTCACTTTCCACCCTGGCCAGCAGGGATTTATAATGTTGAAGCAAACCAGTAACGCGAGAAACCTTATCATGCACGGCATTAATTTTACGCAGGTGCCAGCCGACCAGCGTAAGGTTGATGAAAAAAGGTAAAATGGCCAGTTTAAATGTAATCACACCGGCAAGAGCCAATATAAGGGCCCCGGTAGCCATCATTGATAATAAAACCCGTACCCACAGCTTTTGAAATGGAATCTCCTTTTCTTCTTCGGATGCTAACCATTGATACAATTGTTGTAGCTGTCGGCCTTCATCAGTTAATTGATCGGCTGTTGCCAGAAAATTATGCCTTAAATCAATTTTACGCGCTAATTCCTGCACCATTTCCTGCATGGAGTAAATAGATTTTTCATCGTATTCCTGATTTTTGAACAGGTAGGCAAGGGCTTCTTCTCCCCGGGATGTTTTAGTACGGTTTATAAACTGAAACAACGAGCCTTCACCAAACACATCCAGATCATTCACATAATCATGGGTATTGTCGGCATATTTTCTACCATCGTTAAAATGACCCCATTGCCAGTCAGTGAATTTAACCTCATCCTGATTGATCCGCCGGTAACTTTCAAGGTATGCTTTTACTCTTTGTTTTTTGGCGTTAAAAATAATAAGCCGTAGAAAAATTCCGAAAAAGGCAAGAAATGACAGGACAGCTATCAAGACTGATACTTCAAACAAAAAATAAAACGTCAGGAAACTTAGGATAAAAGAAGCCAGCCTTCCCCAGGCAATTATTTTTAAATCCCCTGCGACTCGTTTCAGCCTCCGGGCAGTATCATCAATCCTTTTGATATAGATGCTCTTTTCAATCATTGTGTTAAATTTACAGCCTTTACTTCAAAATTGGTTTGACAACCTTCATAATACAATCCGTGTGTGTCAAATATCCATGTCCATGTCTTTTTTTCCTTTCCTTCCGGCAGGTGGACATGCACCAACGCATGTTTCTCAATCTTTTGTGTTTTAAGGTGGATTCTGTGTTCAGTCATGTCGGAAATTAGGATGGATTTGCGCTTCAATAAAAAATTAAGGTGTTGCTGTTGAACGCTTTTGCGAAACGCAGTTAAATCTTCCGGAAACCCTTTGTTTTTTGACAGCAAATAATCCACAAGCAGGATATCTAGCTGGTTTAACAAATTTAATGAAACCACCAAATCAGGCCTGGGAAAAGGCAGGTGATAATCTGCCGGTTTTAATGAAGAAATATTATTATCCGTCCTTTTTCTCTTTTCTTTTACATAATCATATACTCTTTGAATGCCATCACCGGTTATATCATCCTCAATATATTCAATGTTGTTGTACTGTTTATATTGGTGCCTTATTTCGCGGGGATGAAAGATATCTACCAGCCAGATTTTCTCCATCCGGTCAATCAAAAAATCCATGGGCACATCCAACAGCCAACCGGAGCCCAGTATGGCTATGGAACGTATTTCATCCTGACTGACAACACGTTGAATAAAATTATGACAATTATGCAAATGGGCAGACCAATTATCCTTTTCACGGAAATAACGGCTCAGGATCCCTTTCTGATCCTGCAGGTAACCCATTCTTTTTAATATTTTTTTTCCAGGATACAAACTGTTCTTTTAAGCAAGAAAACCTATTTCGTGTTTCGTTTACGATTAATCTCGCAATATTACAAAGGAATGTTTAATCCATCAGAAAAAATATTTCTTAACAAGAATTTTAATGTTAGTCAGTAAAAATACCCCAACCATGGAAAAGGCATATCCGGAAGTAACAAGTATAAGAAAACCACGTAAATAATTTTTGACAATTTACAATGGCGTTAAAGGGATAGTTTTAGTGGTTCACCAACAAATTTAACTGAATATGAAGCCAATGAAATCAGGCAGGGTTATTTTAAGCTGGGGGCTACGGCTCGTGCTGGCAGCTATAGTACTTTTCGGGACAACACCGGAAGTACTGGATTTTGCCCTGGATTCATATACTTTTTATATCGCCCTGGCAGAGTTTATTCTCGCTCTCGTGCTCGTTGTTGCCGGTTTTGGTTTAAAAGAAAGTGTCACGGTCACTGCTGCATTATTGTTAATGGGAGGTTTGATTATTTCGTTTTTTGAAACCTGGCCGGGACGTTTAACAGAAGACGGTTTATTCAGATTATTGTTAATAATTTCTTCGTTTTATTTTGTGGTAAATGGTAACCGGCATCGCTAATATACGTATGGATTAAAAAATCCAATGGTTGGTATGCTTTTTGATTTAATTTAGAGAACAGAAAAAATACATATTATGAGACAATTTCTCGCGATTGCGCTTTTATTCTTCATATCGCTTCAGGTTAACGGACAAAACAAAGCCAAGCTTGATACAATTTACAGGCTTGGCGGCAGGAAAATGGTGGTAGACATCAGGAAAATAAGCTCTTCTGCTGTTACTTTCGTACATCCAAAAAAGCGGGGCACACAGACCATGGAACGCAAACAAATTGAAAAAGTGATCTATCACACCGGAAAAGTCGAAGTATTTAACCAGCCTGTATTCCAGATGATACAGGATTACCAGTGGGAAGCCGTGGTGCTGACAGAAAAAAAATCAGATGTAGAAGGACTTTATGAGCGGGGAAATGTATCTGCCAAATCATCGCCCAGCAGCCGGAGCGCCAAAGCAGCCAAACGAAGCTGCAGCATCAGGATTCAGAAAAAAGCTGCCAACATGAAGGGCATCATCGTATACCTTACGCATAAGGAAACCGTGGGTGGATACGGCGAAATGCCGGGCTATTATATGGAAGGCATTGTATATGGTTTTGAACCATTAACAGACGAAGAAAAAGCGGAATTGTTGGAATAGGAAGAGTGTAAAAAACAAAAATTCAAGCGCTGTGGGTATTCAAATCATAGAGCTTTTTTTACACTTTGGCAACCTTAAAAAAACTGGTAGACGAACTCATCCATGTTATCCGGTTTGATATACAGGTATTTTTCCGCCAGTGCCCTTATGCTCCTAAACTCATGCTGTTTATCTTGTAAATTATTCATTAACTCATTCCAGGCTTTATCCTTTACGGAATAATCAATATGGGTTATGGTTGCTTTGTTGCATGTAAGATCAATGTCACATTCTTTCCCATTCAACACAATTTTGGTCCTTAATGTGTATTTAGGCGAATACCCATAAATCCATTCCCATGTTGTATACTTCTCCTGCATCAATTTAGTGATTGAAGCCAGGTCTTTTTCATTAAAAACATACTCCTGGCAGGGTTCCTGCTTTTTAATATGAGATTCTATCAATCCCTTAAAATCCTGGATTGTGAGTTCCTTATTTAAAAACGGCGCAATGTTGGTTACTTTACTTCGTACGGATTGTACGGCCTTATCAAAATACCGGTTTGGCACCACTTTAATGGCCTCGCCTAAAGATGACAAATCAGAATTAAACAATAACGTGCCATGATGCAACACCCTTTTTTTGTAAACATGCTCGGCATTGCCTGAGATTTTTAATCCATCCACACGCAAATCGTTTTTGCCTTCAAAACGCACGGCAATACCCAAAGTTTGTAATACCTCCATTACAGGTTTTGTAAATTTTCTGAAGTTTACAAGATCGCCTTCAGCAGCATTACGGATAAAACTGAAGTTCAGGTTTCCATAGTCATGATACACCGTACCACCTCCTGAAAGCCGCCTCACTACAGGCACCTGATGCTGATGGACGTAGGGAAAATTGATTTCGCCATAAGCATTCTGATGTTTTCCTAGGATAATTGAAGGTTTGTTGATGTATAACATCAGAATATCTTCTGAGAAATTTCTCAGCATATAATCTTCCGCTGCAATATTAAAGTAGGGATCTTCTGGGGTATTTTGGATGATCAACATTACTGTACCTGATAAATTCTATTCTTAAGATGGATTCTGTCTGGCGAATCTAACAAATAAACGTAAATTTGGGGCCTGTTTGATTGTTTTACTTTATGAGATATCTATTCAGTGCTATAATCGTTTTTTTAATCGTCCTTATTTCATGCGATGAAAAACCCTGCTATGAAGACATGGATACATTCTTCAGGATAGGCTTTTATACCGTGGAAGAAAATCAGGTAGTTGACAGCGTATTGGACAGCCTCATCGTCTATGCCGATGGCAGCAATTTTGGGTTAATCTTCAGAAACACAAAAACCATTTATTCTGAACTATCGCCCAATAGTGATACTACCCTGTTTTTTCTAACGCTAAACGATAACAATGGCGATGATTTTATTCAGCTTGGCTACAACCGGAAGTATCATCTTGTTTCGCATGACTGTGGGTTTGTTACTTATTTTGAAAATCTTGAAATAATCGAATCATCCGGCTATTTTATTGATTCGGTGGTGATTGTAAATGATGTTGTCAATGATGTTAACCAGGAACATATTAAAATATTCTTATAGTTTTGCCTGCCTGTTGCTGTTATTCATGCCGGCATTAAAGGCCCAGGAAACCGATCCGCTTAAATCAGTTCAGGAAGATGAAACCCGACCGGTGGGATTTGACGGGATACGCGTTGGATATGATTTCTGGAATTTCGCCGAAGCGTATATGGTCCCACCCAAATTCGAACAGGAAATTCATGGCGATGTTTTCATCTCACCACGTACATTATTATCTGTTAATCTTGGCAGGACATGGATCGAACGTAAAAAAAACAATTTTATCTATGATGCACAGGGTTCATTTATCAAAGCAGGCATTCATTACAATACCTTTCCTGAACACAACAACATTTTGGCCATAGGGGGCAGGATCGGGCATTCTGCTTTTAGGCATGAGGCAACAAACATTACTATCCCCTTAAGAGACAGCATCTGGAATGATGTTACTACGGCCAGGATTCCGGAAGAGCGAATGAATGCCACCTGGCTGGAAGTCTGCCTTACCATGCATGTTGAAATCTTTGCAAATTTCTATCTTGGCTGGTCTATACAGGGTAAAGTAATGCTGGCCGGTCCGAGGGATAATCAAATGACGCCTTATGAAATACCCGGGTTCGGTAAAGGAAACAATCCTACGGCTGCCGGGTTTAATTATTACGTAAGCTATCAAATACCTTTAAAATTTTAATACCATGATACGAGATAAGGTTCTTGAACGGTTTTTAACTTATGCGAAGATTGACACCCAGTCGGATCCTGAATCCAAACAAACGCCCAGTACGGAAAAACAATGGAACCTGGCCAGGCACCTCGAAAAGGAATTAAAAGCTTTAGGCCTGGAAGATGTATCCCTGGATGAAAAATGCTATCTGATGGCTACTTTACCTGCGAATACAGAAAAGAAGGTACCTACTATTGGTTTCATTGCCCATGTGGATACCAGCCCGGATATGTCCGGGAAGGATGTCAATCCCCGGATTATTGAAAACTATGATGGTAAGGATATCCGGTTAAACGATACACTTACCATGTCCACACAAGATTTTCCGGAGCTTCTGCAGTACAAGGGCAAAACCCTGATAACCACTGACGGAACCACTTTATTGGGTGCGGATGATAAAGCAGGCATAGCCGAAATCATAACAGCCATTGATTATCTTATCCAACACCCCGGGATAAAACACGGACCTATCCGTATTGGGTTTACCCCCGATGAGGAAATCGGACGTGGCGCCGACCATTTTGATGTGGCTAAGTTTGCTGCTGATTTTGCTTATACCCTTGATGGAGGTGAAATCGGTGAACTTGAATTTGAAAACTTCAATGCAGCCCTGGCAAAAGTCACCATTTCCGGAAGGAATGTTCACCCCGGCACAGCCAAAAATAAAATGGTCAATGCCATTCACCTGGCCATGGAACTGAATGAAATGTTGCCGGCCAACGAACGGCCCGAATATACCCGGAAATATGAAGGGTTTTTCCACCTGATTGATTTCAAAGGCAGCGTGGAAACCACAACGGTTCAGTTTATTATTCGCGATCATGACCGGGAAAAATTTGAGAAAAAGAAAAAGTTGATGACAAAAACGGTGGCTTTTCTCAATGAAAAATATGATAGCAACCGGGTAAGCCTGGAGATGACCGATCAGTATTATAACATGCGTGAGAAAATAGAGCCTGTTTACCACATTGTTGAACTGGCGCAAAAAGCCTATGAAGCGGTTGATGTCGTCCCAAACATTAAACCTATACGTGGCGGTACGGACGGATCAAGACTATCCTACATGGGATTGCCAACCCCCAATATTTTCGCAGGCGGACATAATTTTCACGGCAAATACGAATACATCCCACTTGAATCTATGGAAAAAGCTGTGGAGGTAGTGGTAAAAATTGCTGAACTAAACGCCGCAGGTTAAGAAGTGTTTTTGTTTTCCATTGGCCTGAGAACGCCCCATTTAACCGGACGGTAAACAAGCCAACCGAGGAAGATACCCAGCAAAGCGCCTCCCAGAATATCTCCCGGGTAATGAACTCCCAGATAAATGCGGCTGTACGACACAATGGCCGCCCATAACAGTATAAACCAGGTATACGCCCGGTTTTTAAATACCAGAAGGGTATACATAGCAATGGCAAATGAATTGGCTGCATGGGAAGATACAAAACCGTATTTACCACCGCATTTATTATTGACCCGGTGCACAAATTCATCCAGCGCGGGATTGTGGCAGGGCCTAAGCCGTTCAAATACGTTTTTGAACAGTTTCACCGAAGATTGGTCTGCCAGGGTAACTACCAGTGCAGCTCCCAGCACTATCCAGATGGCTTTTACCCCAAAGCGGCGAACCATCCAGGCCAACATCAGGGCATACAAGGGCACCCATTCCCATTTTCCACTGATGTGCCACATCACAGTATCCCAAAATGGACTGTGTAACCCGTTTAAAAACAAAAACAATTGTGTATCAAGTGAAATCAGTGTTTCCATTAGCTGTTAAGTTCGTTCCAGATTAAATCCTTCAATTCGTTCAACCCTTGCTGTGCTACCGAAGATATAAACAGATATGGAATTTCCGGTAATTCAGCTTTCATTTCGTCTTTAAGTTCTTCATCCAGCATGTCCGATTTTGTAATGGCCAGCACCCTTTTTTTGTCGAGCAGTTCAGGATTGTATTCTTCCAGCTCCCGGATTAAGATGCGGTATTCCTCCTGAATGCTTTTGCTGTCGGCGGGAACCATAAACAGCAACATAGCATTCCGTTCGATATGCCGTAAAAAACGCAAACCCAGACCTTTGCCTTCATGTGCCCCTTCGATGATACCGGGAATATCGGCCATAACAAACGAACGATCACCACGATAGGATACAATGCCCAGGTTTGGGGTGAGGGTGGTAAAAGCATAATCGGCAATTTTTGGTTTTGCGGCGGAAACTACGGATAGCAAGGTAGATTTTCCGGCATTAGGAAACCCTACCAGGCCAACATCGGCAAGCACTTTCAATTCAAACACAAACCAGCCTTCTGCTCCTTCTTCACCCGGCTGGGCGTAACGGGGAGTCTGATTGGTAGCCGATTTAAAATGATTATTACCCAAACCTCCCTGGCCGCCGGAGAGCAGAACTTTTTCTTCATCGTGATTTGTAATTTCCAAGAGGATTTTATTGGTTTCCTCATCACGAACAATGGTACCCAGGGGTACATCAACATAAATATCATCACCATCAGCGCCTGTTTTCAGAGCACCACCACCTGATTCGCCAGAGCTGGCAAAAATATGCTTGGTATACCGCAAATGGAGCAGGGTCCACAGGTTCCGGTTTCCACGAATAATGACATGCCCGCCACGGCCGCCATCGCCGCCATCAGGACCACCCTTGGGTATAAATTTTTCACGTCGGAAATGTACCGATCCTGCTCCACCTTTCCCTGAGCGGCAAAAAATACGTATATAATCAACAAAATTGGATTCTGACACTATCAACAGTTTTGTTTGTAACCACAAAAATAGGGTTTCTATTTTATTTCAAAGGAGAAGCTATGATGAAGTTAAAAAAAAACATTTGTATTTTAGTCGGATAAATCAAAATTTCAAAAAGCTATGAAAAGAACATTCCTGAAGAAACACCTTTTGATATTGTTTGCATTGATTGCTGCAGGCATGACTGCCACAGCACAGCAAAAGTCAATTACAGGGAAATGGAAAACCATTGATGATGAAGACAATACTGCGAAATCAGAAGTACAGATCTGGAAAGAAAATGGTAAATACTACGGAAAAATTGTGAAAATATATAATCCGGACAACCGGGATTCACGATGCACAGAGTGTGACAGCGATGACACCAGGTATAACAAGAAAATCCTTGGTATGACCATCATTAATGACATGGAAAAAACCGAAGATAACCTGTGGGAAGAGGGTGAAATTCTGGATCCGAATAACGGCTCGGTTTATAGCTGCAAAATGTGGCTGGCAGATGATGGTAACCTGATGGTAAGGGGATTTCTCGGCTTCAGCATGCTGGGCCGTTCACAGAAATGGATAAAGGTGGAATAGAGAGGGTAGACCGCAGTCGGTAGCAGGAAGTCAGCGCAGGGGTGATGGCTGATGGTGGTAAGAGGTAAGAAGTTGACCATTGTTAAGCGAGCCTCTGATGAAACGTGGGTTATTATTAAAAAAAACACCAAATAAAAATTCCCGGATGTGTAAACAACCGGGAATATACTAACCTAACAGTTTCCTTACTTATCCAGCAAAGTATCAATCACAGCATAGAGCCTGTTTGAGATGTCTTCGATGCTTCCAAGGCCATCCACTGCATAGTATTTGCCCTGGCTTTCATAGTACCCAATTACAGGTGCTGTTTCGGTTTCATATACCTTAATCCGGTTGGAGATGATAGAAACATCCTGATCATCTGCCCTGCCCGATTCTTTTCCTCGAAGCATTAACCGCTTGATCAATTCTTCTCTATCCACTTCAAGAGCAAGCATAGCCGAAATGGAAGTGTTCTTTTTGCTTAACAATTCATCCAGTGCTTCTGCCTGTTTAGTGGTTCTGGGGAATCCGTCAAAAATAAACCCCGTGGCATTCGCATTTTCATCGAGCTTTTTATCAATCATGCCAATAACTACTTCGTCAGGTACCAGTTCACCTTTCGACATGTAATTCTTGGCTTCCAATCCAAGCCTGGTTTCACTTTTTAACTCACCCCGAAGGATATCACCGGTAGACAGGTGAACGAGGTTATACTTCTGAATCAGGTTATCTGATTGGGTGCCTTTGCCTGCACCCGGAGGGCCGAATAAAACAATATTAAGCATATCAGTTGTGTTTGAAATTTATATTTATTTATCTCAACATAATTATTCTGAAATCGTTTCGTAAATGCTATCCAGATTCCTGCCATATCCATCATAATCAAGTCCGTATCCAACAATGAAGCGGTTCGGAATTTTCATCCCAACATAATCAATCCTATGTTGTCCATGGTAGGCTTCTGGTTTTAACAGCAACGTTGCAATTTTCATTTCCTCCGGTTCAAAGCTGTTAATCTGGCGGATGATGCTTTCAAGAGTCGTGCCGGTGTCAACAATATCTTCGAGTACCACCACGGTTTTACCTTTCAGTGATTCGTTTAAGCCAATTAGTTGTTTTATCTGACCGGTGGAAGATGTTCCGGCATAGGAAGCAAGCTTTAAAAAACTTATCTTACAGTTAAATGTAATTTTTTTAATTAAATCGGCTGCAAACATAAACGATCCGTTCAGGATGGCTAAAAAAACAACTTCTTTGTCACGGAGGTCCTGATTCAGTTGATCCGCCATGTTTGACACAACCTTTTGTATTTCAACTGCCGGAATTGAGACCGTAAATTGTTTATCTTTTATCGTTAACTTTTTCATCAATAATGCACATTTTATTTTTTTTTCTGACCGATTTTAGTATAAAGAAACTATTTTTATCTGTCGAACAGAAAAGAATACGAAATTAACAATTCAGGATAAAGAAACTGTATAAATGGATTGAAATTAATAAGCTTAAACCAACCTTTATGCATCAGCCTAATTACCAGCCCAAACAAAATTGCAAAAGGATTTGCCTATTTGCTTTCCTGTTTTTATTACTGCATCCGGCCATGTATGCGCAGCAATATGATGTTAATGCTACACCAGGTGCCAGAAATAAAGGTATGGGCGGTACAGGTGTTACCAGCACCAATGTATGGGCGTCACTGCACAACCAGGCCGGGTTAGCATCAACACATCAGTTTTCGATTGGATTGTATCATGAAAGCCGCTTTATGATGCAGCAACTTTCGACCAACGCGTTGGTTTTGGCAATTCCTGTGAAGAATACCACTTTTGGATTGTCTGCACAATACTTTGGATTTCACCTTTATAATGAAACCAAAATTGGCGTTGGGCTGGGGAAAAACTTAGGAGGAGGTTTTTCCGGAGGAATCCAGTTTGATTATTTATCGCGTTATGTGATTGAACAATATGGCACCATCAATCATGTAGTAGCCGAACTGGGCATGATTTACTCAGGTTTCGAAAAATTCCGGTTAGGCGTTCATGTTTTTAATCCTTATCCGATAGCAGGAGAATCACTGAATAGTTTTCCTTTACCTAGCACCATAAAAGCCGGTATTGAATATACCATCCATTCGGGCACTTCAATTATCGCAGAATATGCCCACCATTCCACTTCCGCAGGATATTTCAAATATGGCGCAGAGCATACCCTGAAGGATAAAGTGGCATTGAGAATCGGGTTTATACCATATAACAGCACCTACTCTTTTGGTGTTGGTTATCACGGAAGAAGATTGAGTATCGACTTAGCGTTTATAAATCATCAGGTGTTGGGTATATCCCCAAATTTTTCCATGGAGTATGAACAACCTTAAATTTTACATTATAATAATCGGATGCCTGGCAGCATTCAGTGGCAGAGCTCAGGAGTCACCCCTGCCCGATGAGCTGATTAATATTTTGGAGCTTTATTATCAACGGGCTGATGCTGAAGAAATCTCAGGTGATGACCTGGATGCTTTGTATGATCACTTTTTGAACTTAATGGAAAACCCGGTTGATATAAACCAGTCAGACCGCCATACCTTAAAGCTGCTATATGTATTAAGCGACTTTCAGATTCACAGCCTGATGAACTACAGGGAAGAGTTTGGCCCAATATATTCTTTGCATGAATTGAACCTGATAGTTGGATTTAACGAAGAAACGGTGAAATCCATAACACCTTTTATAGCCTTGAAGCCATCGAACATCCATCAAAAAATAAAATCAAAACCCAGGCATGAAATCATGGCAAGAGGACAACGCTTGCTCGAAAAACAAGCAGGCTATTCGGATGATTATTACCTGGGGGATCCAAATAAGGTATATCTGAGGTACCGTACAAAAATTCATTCAGCATTCAGTGCGGGTTTCACCCTGGAAAAAGATCCAGGAGAATACTATTTTCATCCTTCAAATTCAGAAAAGGTTGATTTTTTATCGGCTCATATCGGAATATCAAATAAAAGCTTTTTAAAAGAACTCATTGTTGGTGATTATCGGGCCACCATAGGACAGGGACTACTGTTGTGGCAGGGATTTCAGGGAAACATAGCTATGGGCATGCAAAACCAGCAGGTGTTTACAGGAATTCGTCCCTATACTTCTTCAGCAGAAAACAATTTTATGCGTGGATTGGGTACAACCCTCGAATATAATAATTGGGCACTCACACTCCTTTTTTCCCAAAAAAAGATTGATGCCAACGTCACAGCCATTGATAGCACCGGTGCATTCAGCGGATTTTCATCCATACAGGCTTCAGGATTGCACAATACAGAAAACCTGCTTGCCGATAAAGATGCCATTCTCGAAAAACTGGGGTTTTTACGAATAGAAAGAAAATTCAACATGGCTAAAATCGGTATCAATGCGCTTCATCACAGATACAATGCACGCTTTCAGAAATCACCGGAACCTTACAATTATTATGCGTTTACAGGAAACGACTATTCAAATTTCAGTATTGATTACCGTGCCAACTTCAAACGATTCAGCCTTTCAGGAGAAGAAGTATGGGGCATGAATAAGGGTAAAGCCTTCCTGAATTCATTAAATGCTTTTATCAGTCCGGAATGGCAGGTGAGTCTGTTGCACCGGCATTACTCAAAAGACTACTTTGCGCATTACGCACAGGGATTTGGAGAAAACAGCAATACGACAAATGAAACAGGTTTCTTTTTCGGGTCAACCCTAACACTTTTCTCCAGGTTAGCCCTGAAAGGCTACATTGACTTTTTCAGGTTCCCCTGGTTGAAATACGGAGTTGACAGTCCATCCGAGGGCAGGGAATATATGCTTGAAGCGAATTATCCGATGAACAATTTTATCAATTTTCGTTTACAAAACAGGTTTAATCAAAAACCTGGAAACATGTCAGATGCAATTTCAACCGTTAAACAACAGCATTACATAAGCAACAATCATGTGAGTATTACCACAAGAATCCAGCTAAATACAAAATGGCAATTCTCAACAAGAGCAGATTATAAGGTATATCATGGTGAGGTTCGCTCCACCGGCTGGTTGATGATACAGGATATCAAATATACCTCAACAAACAACAAGCTTGCGATGGCGTTGAGAACTGCCTGGTTTGATACGGATGATTTTCAAAGCAGGATTTATGCCTATGAAAATGATTTGGCTTACGTTTTTAGCATACCAGCCTATTTTCATAAGGGGCTTCGGTATTACATTGTCCTGAGATATAAGCCTGCACAATTTTATACAATTTACATGAAAGCCGGACAATTTTGGTATCCTGGCAAATCGTCAATCAGCTCAGGACCGAATACAATACATGGCTCAACAAAAAGCGAAATAAAAATCCAGAATATTTTTCGTTTTTGACGTATACACACTGACCGTTATATTGCAACAAATAAACAGCATAGTATAACAAACTTATAACTAGAACATAAGATAACAGCGCCAAGGTTTTGTAAGTAATCCGGAAAAAGCTATATTTGACCTCAATCACAATGTGAATTTTTAACTGTTCAACTAACAAAGCCCGGAAAGCATCTGCAATAAGCGGAATTATAAAGCATTAAAGGGCTACCTAACATGTTTCAGAGGATGAAAAAGGACTGTCACGCCCCTGGTGAAGGTGTCTATCCGGAATTAAGCGAAAAAGAGCTGGATGAACTTCCCGGACTTTTAATTACCCATGATGGGAAAATAAAATACAAGAAGAACGGCAAGTTCAAAAAAATTTCGAGTCAGAATAACAAACGGTTTATCACATACAAAGGAAGGAAACACTATGTTCACCGCCTGATAGCCATGGCTTTTCTGCCATGCGAAAAAGATAAAACCCTGGTGGTGCATAAAGACGGCGATCTTTCCAACAACCACGTTGACAATCTGTTTTGGGCCACCCAAAGTGAGGCACAATGCCATAATCACAGGATAGGGCGATTAAAGCCTACTTATACTAA